>NZ_JBVVAK010000002.1:0-220760 GCF_055792825.1 Microvirga sp. GN3 | reverse complement strand
ACGAGATCCTCGCCCGCAAGGAGGAACTCGGCCGCCTGCTCTCGCGCGAGGAAGGCAAGACCCTGCCCGAGGGCATCGGCGAGGTCACCCGCGCCGGCCAGATCTTCCTGTTCTTCTCCGGCGAGTGCCTGCGCATGGCCGGCGAGAAGGTGCCGTCCGTGCGGCCGCTGATCGATGTCGAGATCACCCGCGAGCCGGTCGGCGTCGTCGGCCTGATCACGCCGTGGAACTTCCCGATCGCGATTCCGGCCTGGAAGATCGCTCCGGCGCTCGCCTATGGCAACACGGTGGTGTTCAAGCCGGCCGACCTCGTGCCGGGCTCGGCCCATGCTTTGTCCGAGATCATCATCCGCGCCGGCGTGCCGGCGGGCGTGTTCAACCTGGTCATGGGCCGTGGTTCGGTGGTCGGCGAGGCCATGCTGAACAGCCCGAAGGTGTCGGCCATCTCCTTCACCGGCTCCGTGCCGACCGGTCGCAAGGTCGCCCAGACCTGCGTCACCTCCGACCCGATGAAGAAGGTGCAGCTCGAGATGGGCGGCAAGAACCCGATGGTGGTGCTCGACGATGCCGACCTGAAGGTGGCGGTGGACTGCGCCGTCAACTCGGCCTTCTTCTCCACCGGCCAGCGCTGCACCGCCTCCTCGCGCCTGATCGTGACGGACGGCATCCACGACCGGTTCGTGGCGGCCATGCAGGAGCGCATGCAGGGGCTCGTCATCGACGACGCCCTTAAAAGCGGCACGCAGATCGGCCCGGTGGTCGACCAGAGCCAGCTCGACCAGGATCTGAAGTATATCAAGATCGGTCAGGAGGAAGGCGCCAAGCTGGTGGCCGGCGGCGAGCTTCTGAAGCGTGACACCCCCGGCTTCTATCTCGCACCGGCGTTGTTCACGGAGGTGAGCAACCAGATGCGCGTGGCCCGCGAAGAGATCTTCGGGCCGGTGGCGACCGTGACGCGGGCGAAGGATTACGACGAGGCGCTGGAACTGGCCAACGACACGCCGTTCGGCCTGTCGACGGGCATCTGCACCACGAGCCTGAAATACGCCAGCCACTTCAAGCGCAATGCCGAGGCCGGCATGGTGATGGTGAACCTGCCCACCGCCGGCGTGGACTATCACGTGCCGTTCGGCGGCCGGAAGGGCTCGTCCTACGGTCCGCGCGAGCAGGGCCGCTACGCGCAGGAGTTCTATACCACGGTGAAGACCGCCTACACCTTCGACGGCAATGGGCCTTACGTGCCGAAGACCAAGGGAAGCGAGTAAAAGGCGAGTACTCTCACAACTTGTGCGGCCTCGGCATCTCAATCTGCGAGATGCCGAGGCCATTAACTTATGTGATAGCTGAGCTTGCGGAATCGCGGTTTCTGCCGGGCGAAGCGGTATGCGCTTTCGGATTCCAAGGGGCTGCCGGCACGGCATCCCGAGTGGCGTTAACTTTATCGACAAAACTCAGGCAGCTTTTGGCCCAATCCATTGAACTTTGCCATGGGAACGCCATCATAGGCCTCCAAGAGAACTTGCACTTACAAGCTCGAATTTCTGCAGTGGCAAACGTTGTTGCGTTCAAATCCAGGTCTGTTGGCGTGGAAAATTGAATTGCAATTTCGTTCTATTGAGAATGGATGCTGCCAGTTCTGCGAGCCGGTGAGTGGCGCTCCGTTAATAGTAGAGAACTTAATATGGTTACTTCCCGGCGTTATCTCATTGCTTCTTCCCTTGCACGTCTGATCCGCAAGGAGCGGGGGGGCAATCGTGTGACGGAAGGCCACTTCCCCAACCAGGCTGACCGCAGTTCCTTCGTGGTCGTGGAAGGCGACAAGGGCAGCCTTGTCCTGCTTCATGCGGGTCCCAATGGGCCGATCGAGGAGCGCACAGAGGTTCCGCGCGCTCATGCCGAGGCGCTTCTCGACGTGACGCCCGGCAAGCTTGACTATCTTCTCACCCACCTGACTGTCGGAACCCGAGACATCCAGATCGTCCGCTTCGTGACGCCGGGCCCCTTGGACCTCATCTCCGTTCCGTTCGAGAGCGACGAGGAGGCCAGGGATTTCCGGCCCCTGTCCTGGTTCGGTTCGGATGTGACGACGGAAGTAGCCTATCAGAATCGGTCCATCGCTTTGGAAGGCGCACCGCAGGCGCCCGACGTTCCGATGTCGAACGCCGCCCTCAACAGCCTGCTCGATACGCTTGAGAACCGTTATTCCGCCCCGCGTGGCTATACCCCGCACGCGCCCGCGCGCGCCGCGGCGGAAGCCACACCAGGGCAGCGCAACGCGCCAGCCGCACCCGCGCAAGCAGGCGAGAGAACGGCGCAGCCTCAACGGGGCGTCCTGTCCAGGCCCGCCGCTCCGGTCGATGCGGATCTGGGCGATGACGATGCCGGCGACGACAACGATCTGAACCTCAACATCGAGGACAATGTCATTCGCGAGCTCGCCCGCTCGCTCCGGCCTCAGCGCCGCTGATCGCTCGTTCCATTCAGGTTCTAAGAAAGCCTGCACCATTCGCGTGGTGCAGGTTTTTTTCAACTCGGCAGCACGATGCAGCTGCCGCCGGCCGTGCGAATGTTCCGGCACAACTGCTCCGCCGCCTGCCGCGTTTCGGCCGGTGCCCGGACCCGGTAGAAGGTCCGCGTGCCGCGATAGCGCAGCCGCGTTCCGATGATCATCGGACGCATGTCCTTCAGGAGTGAAGCGTAGGCTTGGCTCGCGCGCCTGAACGTGGCGAGGGCCCGTTCCTTCGAGAAGTTGCCGGCAAGCTGAACGCCCCAGGGGGCGAAGGGTGCCTCGATGGTATCGCCACGGCCGGGAATGCGCAGGGTGGCGACGATCTGCTGGCAACTCTGCTCTGACGCTTGCCAATCGTCGGCGTTCTTCCGCTCCTTGGCATCCGCCGCCCATTCCTCGGCGGAACGGCCCGTCACCACGAACACGTAGTTCCGAGTCTCGGCAGGCAGCCCTCCCTGGCCGGCGAGCCAGGAGGTCACGCGGGCAGGTCCTCCATTATAGGCGGCGGCCGCAAGCCCCAGATTGCCGAACTGCTCGCTAAGATGGGCGATGAATTCCGCGGCCTTGGGGATCGCCTGCTCGGGATCGAACGGATCGGTCAGACCTCTTTCCTTAGCCGTGCCCGGCATGAACTGGGCGATGCCCTGTGCGCCCACAGGGCTGACGACGCGTGGGCGAAACGAACTCTCCTGCCAGATCAGCCGGGTGAGCAGATCGTGCGGGATCTGCTGGGTCCGAGCCGCCCCTTCAATCAACCGGCATAGGGCCTGCTCGACGGTCTCCGTTGACGCTCCCGGGTTGGCCCAGGCGGCGCCGCAGAGGACAATTCCGCAAAGCGCCAGCCACAAGCGCATGAAGAACCCCGCTCGGAAGAGTTGATGATCGAACAATGAAGATGACGTGCCAAGCTACAAATAGGCGATCATTCGCCCTGCCAAGAGCACGACAATCCAGGCGACGAGGGAAACAAGGGCGTAGACACGGGCTTCCGGCGGCAAGGCACCTGCCCGCATGGCCGTTCCGAAACGGGCGTGAAAGAGGGCGACGTTGACGAGCCCCAGGGCAATGAAGGCGAGCTTCACGTAGAAAGCCGGATTTACCCCGAGCGCGCGCGCTTCGACGGCCAGGAGAAGCGTTCCGGTCGGGATCTGTATTGCAAGGCCGACGGCGGCGAGGGGGATGGCATAGCGCCCGACCTGCCATGCATGCTTACCGTGCTCGGCCAGAACCTTCAGGTCGAAGACCGCAATGCCGCCGACGACGAAGGCTGCCCCGAGCACGTGCAGCAAATTTGAGATCGTATAGAGCCAAGCGGAATGACGTCCCGTATGGCCGAGCCAGGACCCCTCCAGTGCGGCAAGGAAATCGAGATACATGGGAGGCCTAGCGCAGTTCGTAGGTCTTGCCGCTCACGACGATCCGTTCTGCTCGCATTTCCGTTGCGGTGCGGGTGGAGGGATAGCCTTCGAGCCTGATCTGCGTTCCGGGCTTGATCATGTCGGGATTCAGCCCGCGTGCGTTCATGCGGAACGGAGGCGCGAGCACCGCCTCCCAGCTTTTCCCCTGGTAGGGCACCATCACCATGACGTGTGGGTTCTCCCAATCGGCCCGCTCGACATTACCAGCGATCGTCATGACCCGGCCTGCATCGTAGCTGCCCCAGCCATGATGGGCGACGGCGATGCCGCCGGTCAGGAGGGCTCCGGAAAGACATAATCCGAACAGAGGAAGTTTCATGATAAACCCCTGGTCTCTGAGCCAGACAGATGGCCAGAGTTGGCCGCAGGGGGCGTGGCGTCAAGGCGTTTGAAGGCAAGGCTCACCCCGATCATCGGATCGTGATGGGATGGCCCGGAGGATTCGCCCGTCTGCGGCGTCCCGGCTATGCTGCGGTTCTCGAATCAACCCTTGTTCAGGGACAGCAATGGTATCGATCTTCAAGGACCTCTGGAACCGTCTCGCAGGCGGAGGCAATGCTGGCGAACGCGAGGAACCTGCCGCCGAGGCTGTAGAATACAAGGGCTTTCGCATCCGGCCGGCGCCTTATTCCTCCAAGGGCGGATTCCAGACGGCCGGGGTGATCGAGAAGGATTTCGAGACGGGCATGAAGGAGCACCGCTTCGTGCGGGCGGAAACCCATCCCAGCAAGGATGAGGCTGCCATGTTTGCGGTCACCAAGGGCAAGCAGATCATCGACGAGCAGGGCGACCGCATCTTTCGCTGAACGCACCGATCCCCGACCTGCGCCGCATTGAACCGGTTTCCGCGTTTCGTGCGCAGAGGCGCGCAACCATTGCCGATTGCGGAGGTTGCCTCCGTAAACGCGCGCCTTTCTGCGGACAGCTCTCAATCAGATAATCTGATCATGCGTCTCAGGATTATCGATTGGCGCTGATTGCCGTGGGTTCTTACAATCTCGCGGGGGCGTGTCGCAATCAAACCGTCAGTCAAGGGAGATCGCCATGGCCAAGAACCCCAAAACGCCTTCGGAAGCATCCGATCGGGTCCTGACGAACAGGCAGGGTCATCCCGTTGCCAATAACCAGTCCCAGCGCACTGTGGGCAGTCGCGGCCCGGCTACGCTGGAGAATTATCAGTTTCTTGAGAAGATCACCCATTTCGACCGGGAGCGCATCCCTGAGCGGGTCGTCCATGCCCGCGGCTTCGTGTGCTACGGCGAGCTCGAGGTGACCGGCAAGATCGGCGACGAGCCCGCGTCGAAATACACCCGAGCCAAGCTGTTCCAGACAGCCGGCAAGAAGACGCCGCTCGCCATCCGCTTCTCGACCGTGATCGGCGGTCGCGATTCTTCCGAGGTCGCCCGCGATCCGCGCGGCTTTGCGGTGAAATTCTACACCGAAGACGGCAATTGGGATCTGGTTGGCAACAACCTGGCCGTTTTCTTCATTCGCGATGCCATCAAGTTTCCCGATGTCATCCATTCCCTGAAGCCGGATCCGGTCACCTTCCGCCAGGAGCCGAACCGCATCTTCGACTTCATGAGCCAGACGCCCGAATCCATGCACATGCTGACCCACCTGTTCAGCCCGCGCGGCATTCCGGCGAGCTACCGGCACATGGAGGGTTTTGGGGTCAACACCTACAAGATGGTCAACGCGCAAGGCGATACCGTCCTGGTCAAGTACCATTTCCATCCGCGCTGCGGCGTCGCCAGCCTGACGGCGGACGAGGCGGCCAAGGTGCAGGGACAGGATCTCGGCTCGGCCTCCAAGGATCTTTTCGAGGCCATCGAGCGCGGCGACTATCCCCAATGGGATCTGTACGTGCAGATCATGGAGGATCATGACCATCCGGAGCTCGACTGGGATCCGCTGGACGACACCAAGATCTGGCCGGAGAAGGATTTCCCGTTGCGGCACCTGGGCGTCATGACCCTGAACCGGAATGTGGACGATCACTTCAACGAGAACGAGCAGATCGCCATGGGCACCGGTGTCCTCGTCGACGGGCTCGACTTCTCCGACGACAAGATGCTGGTAGGCCGCACCTTCTCCTATTCCGACACCCAGCGTTATCGCGTCGGCACGAACTATCTGCAGCTGCCCGTCAATCAGGCCAAGAATGCCAAGGTGCACACGAACCTGAACGGTGGGACGATGGCCTATCGCCGCGATCTGGCGCCGGGACAGAATCCACATGTGAATTACGAGCCGTCGATTCATCACGGCCTGCATGAGACGCCGCGCGAGGAGCCCAACAATCCACCGGAAGTGCGCGGGCGTCTGACCCGCAGCGTGATCGAGCGGCGCAACGATTACATCCATGCTCGTGGCCGCTACTGCACCATGATGGATTGGGAGCGCGACGATCTCGTTCACAACATGGGCACGCTGCTCGGCCAGTGCGAGCGCGACGTGCAGGGGCGCATGGTGTGGCACTTCCTGATGGTGCATGACGATTACGGCACCCGTGTCGGGAAGATGCTCGGCATCACGGCCGATGACGTGAAAAATTTGCCCCCGCTGCTGAAGCAGATCCTGACCGACGAGGAAAAGCGCCGCCTGCAGAATCTCGGCAGGAACGGCGACACAATCGACTCGAATATCTGGGGGCAGTGGACGAGCTCGGTGAAGAATTACAAGGCCTCGGCCGAGGAGGTTTTGGGCGGCCTCCACGATGTCACCCCGGCCATGGGGCAGGCAGCCGAATAAGCCTCAAGCGATGATTTATGGGAAACGAGCCGGGAAATCCCGGCTCGTTTTCTGTTTCGGCTCTGGCACATGCCCGGAACCCAGGCTCCCGCGGCTTTCGGCATAGGCCTTCGTGAATTCGGCGCCGAAGAGCAGGATCAGGGACGAGTAATAGATCCAGAGCAGGATCGTGATGATGGACGCGGCGGCACCGTAGCTCGACGCGATGTTGCTCTTGCCGAGATAGTATCCGATCAAAAACTTGCCGAGGGTGAACAGGAGCGCGGTGACCAGGGATCCAGTCCAGACATCGCTCCAGCGCAGATCCACGGCCGGCAGGAGCTTGAACATCATCGCGAACAGGAGGGTCGCGATGACGAAGGCGACGAGGCTGTTCAGAAAGCGCAGGATGATCGTGGCGCCCGAGAAATTGGCCTCGAGATAGTGTCCGACGGCGGTCAGCCCCGTGTCGATGACGAGCGACACCAGCAGCAGAAAGCCGATCCCGAGGACCATGGCGAGGCTGACGAGCCGGGTGCGGATGAAATCCAGAGCGCCGTAATTCGCGGGCGGCTTCGCCTTCCAGATGATGTTCAGATTGTCCTGCAATTCCACCACGGTCCCGGTGACCAGCAGAAGAAAGGTCACGATGCCGATGGTGGTGCCGAGGATGCCGGAGCCCATGTTGCTGGCACTGGCGATCATGGCCTCAAGGGCAGACGCCTCGCTGGTCCCGATCAGATCGCCGAGCTCGGCCACGATGGCGCCCTGGGCCGCCTCCCGTCCGAAGGCCAGTCCCGCGACCGCGATGGCGGCAAGCAGCATGGGAGCCAGCGAGAAGACGGTGAAGAAGGCGATGGAGGCGCCAAGGCTCATGGCGCGGTTATTCCACCAGCCCGCGAATGCCACCTTCAAGAGCCGCCATGTTTCAGAAAACATGCATGGGACCGATCCCGCCGGGCGAGCCGGCGCCGCAAACGGAGTGACTTGGCCGTTAACGGGCAGGAACTTTCTCTGTTCCTGCGAAGGAGAGGCGGTCACCGTTGCCGAGGCATCGTGCGGAAAACGGCTGCGGCCCTCCGCACGATGCGAGGCTTATGGGATCGACCTGTTGGGCTAAGCAGCCGCTTCCTGCTTCAGCGATGCCATATCGATCACGAAGCGGTACTTCACGTCGCTCTTGAGCATCCGTTCATAGGCTTCGTTGATCTTCCGGATCGGGATGATCTCGATCTCGGCTGTGATGCCGTGCTGGGCACAGAAATCGAGCATTTCCTGCGTCTCCGGGATTCCACGGATCAGGGAGCCGGCAAGCTGGCGCCGTTTCATGATCAGATTGAACACCGTCGTGGCCGGGTGCGGCTCGGCCGGCGCGCCGACGAGCACCATGGCGCCATCGCGGGCGAGAAGCACGAGATAGGCGTCGAGGTCGTGCGGCGCGGCGACGGTATCGAGGATGAAATCGAAGCTGTTCACGTGCTCCTTCATGGCCTCCGGATCCTTGGACACGACAACTTCATGGGCGCCGAGGGTCAGGGCATCCTCGCGCTTGTTGGGGGAGGTGGTGAACAGCACCACATGCGCCCCCATGGCCCGCGCGAGCTTGACCGCCATGTGGCCCAGGCCGCCGAGGCCGACCACGCCGACCTTCTGGCCGGGCTGCACGCGCCAGCGGCGCAGGGGGAGTAGGTGGTTATCCCTGCACACAGGAGAGGCGCCGCTGCGGCCAGGTCCATGCCCTCCGGCACCTTCAGGACGAAGTTCTCATCGACCACGATGAGGTCGGAATAGCCGCCATAGGTATTGGCGCCCGCGCCCTGCTCCGGGCCGTTATAGGTGCCGGTGAAGCCCACCTCGCAGTATTGCTCCAGGCCCTCGCGGCAGCTCCTGCAGGTGCGGCAGGAATCCACCATGCAGCCGACGCCGACAAGATCGCCGACCTTGAACTTCTGCACGCCGTCGCCGACGCGCGTGACGCGGCCGACGATCTCGTGGCCTGGCAGTGAGGGAAAGAGAGTGCCACCCCATTCCGCACGGACCGTATGCAGGTCGGAGTGACAGACGCCGCAATAAAGAATCTCGATCTGGACGTCGTTCTCTCGCGGCTCCCGGCGTTCGAAGCGGAAAGGGGCAAGCGGTGTGGTCGCGTCCTGGGCGGCATAGCCAAAAGCTTTGGTCACGGGAATATTCTCCGAATTTTCGGGCGGCGGGGAATGCAAGACCTAGCGGCGCGACGGGGCGCGCAGAGGCACTGAAGTGCAACAGACGATAGGCTCGAACGGACCATCGTCAACGGAGGGACAGGAGGTTTCTTCCCGCAAAATCGGACCGGAATGGGAGCCGGGCCAGGACCCCTGGGAGGTGGTTGAAGGAGCCCGGTGTCGCAGTGCGATCGTCTTTATGCACAAGGTCACGTTCAATTGACCGCCTGTGTCTAGTATTCCGACTCTGCCAATCCAATCTCTTGGGTAAGGCCTTGCGATGGCTCATGGAAAGCCGAGGCACGATGGTGCAGGCGGCAATGAGGCACAGTGGATTTCGGGTGTCTTTGAGAAACTTTAACTTGCTGTCCCGCCCGCAATCCGCGACTCTAGCTGTTGAGGGCGGGCATATTATTCAAGGCACACAGGTCACTCCAACAGAATTGAACCTGTCGCGACCTGCTTTTTCTCCGCCATGACAAAAGGAGTACGCCGCATCATTTCGACCGCATCATAGTATCGCATGGTCTGAGCAACCTTAGCGGTGCACAATAGTTATCTCTGAGAGGGATTGGATTTCGGTGGCGCCATGCATCATTCCGACGACCTGTTCTCGAGTTTCTTGAAGACCTATGAAACCCGCCGCGAGGCGGAGATGTCCCTCGCGGAATACCTGGAAGGGTGCCGCAACGATCCCATGATGTATGCGAGCGCTCCCGAGCGCATCCTGGCAGCGATCGGCGAGCCCCAGCTTGTCGATACGTCAAAGGACGCGCGTCTCGGCCGCATCTTCATGAACCGCACCATCCGGGTCTACCCGGCTTTTTCCGAATTCTACGGCATGGAAGAGACGATCGAGATGATCGTCAGCTTCTTCCGTCACGCCGCCCAAGGCCTGGAAGAGCGCAAGCAGATCCTTTATCTGCTCGGCCCCGTCGGCGGCGGCAAATCCTCCCTTGCCGAGCGCCTGAAATCCCTGATGGAGGTCAATCCCATCTACGTGCTGAAGGCGGGCGACGAGATCAGCCCGGTCTTCGAGAGCCCGCTCGGCCTCTTCGATCCGGAACAGATGGGTCCGATGCTCGAAGAGCGCTATGGCATTCCGCAGCGTCGGCTGACCAATCTGCTCAGCCCCTGGGCGATCAAACGCCTCGACGAGTTCAAGGGCGACATCTCCAAGTTCCGGGTGATCAAGATCAACCCGTCCCGCCTGAGGCAGATCGCCATTGCCAAGACGGAGCCGGGCGACGAGAACAACCAGGATATCTCGTCTCTCGTGGGCAAGGTCGATATCCGCAAGCTCGAGACCCTGTCCCAGGCCGATCCCGACGCCTACAGCTATTCCGGCGGCCTCAATCGCGCCAATCAGGGCATTCTCGAATTCGTCGAGATGTTCAAGGCACCGATCAAGATGCTGCATCCCCTGCTCACGGCGACGCAGGAGGGCAACTATGTCGGCACGGAGAACATCGGGTCGATCCCGTTCAGCGGCATCATTCTGGCGCATTCCAACGAGGCGGAATGGCAGACCTTCCGCACCAACAAGAACAACGAAGCCTTCATCGACCGCATCTACGTGATCAAGGTGCCCTACTGCCTGCGCGTCACGGAGGAGCAGAAGATCTATGAGAAGCTGATCCGCAGCTCGGAACTGGCCGGCGCTCCCTGTGCTCCGGCTACGCTGGAGATGCTGGCCCGGTTCTCGGTTCTGTCGCGGCTGCGGGCGCATGAGAACTCGAATTTCTACTCGAAGATGCGTGTCTATGACGGCGAGAGCCTGCGCGAGGTCGATCCGCGTGCGCGCAGCCTGCAGGAATATCGGGACTCGGCCGGCGTCGACGAGGGCATGGATGGAATCTCGACCCGCTTCGCCTTCAAGGTCCTGTCTGCCACCTTCAACCACGACACGATCGAGGTCGCGGCCGATCCGGTCCATCTCATGTACGTGCTTGAACAGTCGCTGCGGCGCGAGCAGCTGCCCCAGGACGTGGAACGGCGATATCTGGAGTTCATCAAGGCCGAGCTGGCGCCGCGCTACGCCGATTTCATCGGTCACGAGATCCAGAAGGCCTATCTCGAATCCTACCACGATTACGGCCAGAACCTGTTCGACCGCTACGTGGCCTATGCCGATGCCTGGATCGAGGATCAGGACTTCAAGGATCCCGATACCGGCCAGCTTCTCAACCGGGAGCTCCTGAACCAGGAGCTGACCAAGATCGAGAAGCCGGCGGGCATCGCCAATCCGAAGGATTTCCGCAACGAGGTGGTCAAGTTCTCGCTCCGCGCCCGGGCCGGCAACCATGGCCGCAACCCGTCCTGGACGAGCTATGAGAAGATCCGCGACGTGATCGAGCGCCGGATGTTCTCGCAGGTCGAAGAACTCCTGCCCGTGATCAGCTTCGGCTCCAAGAAGGACAGCGAGACCGAGAAAAAGCACGGCGAGTTCGTGCTGCGGATGATGGAGCGTGGCTACACCGAGCGCCAAGTGCGGCGTCTGGTGGAGTGGTACATGCGTGTGAAGCAGGCGGGCTGACAGAAGACGGAGGCAGATCAGGCGTTCCTATGTACATCATCGACCGGCGCCTCAACCCAGGGGGCAAGAGTCTGGCGAACCGTCAACGCTTCCTGCGCCGTGCCAAGGCGCAGATTCAGCGGGCCGTACGCCAGACCGCAGGCGATCGGGATATCACCGATCTCGAACGGGGAGGGGAGGTCTCGATCCCCGCCGATGGTGTTCGCGAACCCAGCTTCCGGCGGTCCGGCGAGGGCGGAGTGCACGATCACATCCTTCCCGGCAACAAGCGCTTCGTGGAAGGCGACACCATCGACAGGCCGCCCGGCGGTGGCGGCAGCGCGGCCGGCGGCGACAGTGGTGAGGGCGAGGACGATTTCCGCTTTGTCCTGACCCGCGACGAGTTTCTCGATCTTTTCCTCGACGACCTGGAGCTGCCCGACTTGGCCAAGCGGCGCGTCGCGACCGTGGAGACGCAAGGCCTCCGGCGCGCGGGCTATACGGTCACCGGCTCTCCCGTGAACCTCGCCCTGCTGCGCTCCATGCGCAACGCCCTGTCCCGCCGCATCGCCATGCGGCGGCCGAAGACGGAGGATCTGCTTCGCCTCCAGGAAGAGATCGACCGTCTCGAAGAACAGGAAGGCCCCTCCGAGCGCCTCACCGCCCTGCGGCAGGAGCTTGAGCTGCTGCAGCAACGCACCAAGCGCTTCCCCTATATCGATCCCATCGATCTGCGCTATCGCCGCTTCGAGCCGGTCTCGAAGCCAGTCGCCCAAGCGGTGATGTTCTGCCTCATGGACGTGTCGGGTTCCATGACCGAGCACATGAAGGACTTGGCCAAGCGCTTCTACATGCTGCTCTACATCTTCCTGACGCGGCGCTACAAACACGTGGAGATCGTCTTCATCCGTCACACTCACGAGGCCAAGGAGGTGGACGAGGAGACCTTCTTCAACAGCCCCGAGACAGGCGGCACGGTGGTGTCCTCGGCGTTGCGGGAGATGCAGCGGATCGTGGAGGAGCGCTATTCGCCGGATGCGTGGAACATCTACGCGGCCCAGGCCTCGGACGGCGACAATTCGCCGAATGACGGCACCACCAGCGCTACTCTTCTGCGCGATGTGATCCTGCCGGTCTGCCAGTACTACGCTTATCTCGAAGTCGGCAGTGACAGCGACCGGATGCAGACAGGTTTCATCAACCACAAGACGTCCCTATGGCAGACCTATGAGACCCTGCAGGACGGAGGGGCCAACCTCGCCATGCGCAAGGTGAACCACCGCCGCGAGATCTATCCCGTCTTCCGCGAGCTCTTCCGCCGGCGCGATGCGGAAGTCGGAGCAAGGGTGCCATGAACGCGATCGCGCATGACAACCTGCTCTACCATGGGGCCGATTGGGATTTCGGTACGATCCAGCGCATCCATGACGCCGTCGAGGCCATCGGCGTCGGCGAGCTGGGGCTCGACGTCTATCCCAACCAGATCGAAGTGATCACCGCCGAGCAGATGCTCGATGCCTATGCCTCGATCGGCATGCCCTTGTTCTACAAGCACTGGTCCTTCGGCAAGCGCTTCGCCATGCATGAATCGAGCTACCGCCAGGGGCTCATGGGCTTGGCCTACGAGATCGTCATCAACTCGAATCCGTGCATCTCCTACATCATGGAGGAGAACTCGGCGACGATGCAGACCCTCGTGATCGCCCATGCCGCTTTCGGCCATAACCATTTCTTCAAGAACAACTACCTGTTCAAGGAATGGACTGACGCGGACGGGATCCTGGATTATCTCGAGTTCGCGAAGGGCTACATCACGCGCTGCGAGGAGCGTTATGGGCATGCGGCTGTGGAGCGGGTGCTCGATGCGGCCCATGCTTTGATGTCCCACGGCGTCCACCGCTATCCGCGCAAGAAGCGGCCGGATC
The DNA here is from genome assembly GCF_055792825.1 of Microvirga sp. GN3. Lineage (NCBI taxonomy): Bacteria > Pseudomonadati > Pseudomonadota > Alphaproteobacteria > Hyphomicrobiales > Methylobacteriaceae > Microvirga > Microvirga sp. GN3. The sequence continues at coordinate 207,459 of NZ_JBVVAK010000002.1, read as the reverse complement.
TCCGCTCGGAAGAGCGGCGGGAAGAAGAGCGCCACCGTCACCAGGAGCAGACCTTTAACGATCTCTGGCGCACGGTGCCGACCAAGGGATCGACGGCAAAGCCGCAACTGAGCGAGGAACGCCGCCGTGCCCTTCTCGAGTTGCCGCAGGAGAACATCCTGTATTTCCTCGAGAAGTCCGCGCCGCGACTGCAATCCTGGCAGCGCGAGATCCTGCGGATCGTGCGCCATATCGCGCAGTACTTCTATCCGCAGCGCCAGACCAAGGTGATGAACGAGGGCTGCGCCACCTATTGCCATTATCGCATCATGACCCGCCTGCACGAGACGGGACAGATCAGCGACGGCGCTTTCCTCGAATTCCTGCAGTCGCACACCAATGTCACCCGGCAGCCTCAATTCGACGATCCGCATTACGGCGGCATCAATCCTTACGCGCTCGGATTCGGCATGATGCAGGATATAGAACGTATCTGCACGAAGCCGACTGCGGAGGATCGTGAGTGGTTCCCTGACATTGCCGGCAGCGGCGATGCCATGGCGGTGCTGCGCGAGGTGTGGGCAAATTACCGCGACGAGAGCTTCATCTCGCAATATTTGAGTCCGCACCTGATCCGGCAATGGCGCATGTTCCATCTCGTCGATGATCCGGATCAGCCGGAGCTCATGATCGAGGCGATTCATGATGAGCGGGGCTATCGCCGTCTGCGGCGCTCCCTGTCGCGCCACTACGATGTCGGCTGGAGCGATCCCGACATCCAGGTGATCGATGTCGACCTCGCAGGAGACCGGCGCCTGATCCTGCACCATCACGTCCTCAACCGGACCCTGCTGCACAAGGACGACGCTCAGCGGGTCCTTCAGATGGTGGCCAATCTCTGGGGCTATGCGGTGGTGCTGAAAGAGGTGGAGCCCACCACCGGTGCGATCTTCCAGGAGCACGTGGCCCACCCGCACGAGACACTCTTTTGAAGGATACTTTGACGCAAAAAAGCCAGGGACTTGCGCGATCATAGGGTTCCCTGGGCTCGGCCCTGGTTTCGAGGGTCGGCTCCCTTGCAGGAGAATACCTATGGAACACAAGCCTGTAGAGAAGCTGCGTAGCGTCGCTGAAGTGCATGAGTTCAATCAAGGTTTCCTGTCCCGCCGCGAACGCCTCGAGCGTTGGGCCGAAGTTCTGGAGCGCCAGCCGAAACGGCGCTTGAGGTCTCTGGGCGAAATCGAGTTCGTCCCCAAGGACAAACGGCCGGAGCTGAGGTCCGACGAATCCCCCATCACGGTCGCCTTCGAGGATCCGGTCCTGCGGGCTGCTGGCCTCAAGGGCGACACGCTCGGGGATGCCATGGAATTCTTCGAATTGTCCGAGGGGGCCTCTCATCGCCTTCTTTGTTCCTGCATGAACGGCTGGAGCATGGAAGCAGGCTCAACGGCACGGAAGGTTCATCGCATCGCGAATCCCGATCATCGGCTCATGCTGTTCACGACGGCCGGGCTGCTGACGGCCGCTCCGGCGGTGTTCTACTTGCTGAGCTGAAAGAATGCTGCGGCACCGGACCTTCTTCGAGGTGGGTTCGGTGCCGATTGTCCGGAGATTCGTGAATGGCGGATGCGCCCCGTCGGATCGGACTGCCCTGGTACCGTCGAGAGGATTATCCCCGCATCCGTGACATGATGGCCGATCGACACAATCTTGCCCCAACCTACGATGCCTGGCTGGCTGCGGCTCAGAACAACGAAGATGTCGGCCGGCAGGCGGGTCTTCGGATCGCACGCATCATCATCGAGCCAGATAGCTTTACGAAGTGGTGCACGGAAAGAGGTGTCGAGCCCGGCAGTGCTGCGCGCATAGACTATGTGTCCGAGAGATGCGCTCAGGAAAGTGACTGAAGACGTTTCTCCCCGATCGAAGTGTTAGGTCTTGGCCACACCGATCGTATCGGCCATCTTCGCACCGCGAACGCCCATGGGCTGATGAACGCCTTCAGTGGTGTCCCTGGCCGTCTGATGCTCCATCTCAGCATTGATCTCGGCGCCGAGCAGGACGATGATGGTCGAGATCCAGATCCAGGTCATGAAGCCGATGACGGCGCCGAGCGAACCGTAGGTCTCGTTGTAGCTTCCGAAACTCGCCACATACCATGAGAACAGCATGGAGGCGGCGAGCCAAAGAACAGCGGCGATGAGACCGCCGGGCGTCACCCACTTCCACTCGGCTTTGTCGCGGCTGGGGCCGAAGCGATAGATCAGGGACAGACCGAGCACGATCCCGATCAGAAGCAGTGGCCAGCGCGCGAGCGCGAGCCACGTCTCCGCTCCCGAACCGATGCCGACGAAGTTGAGGATGATCGGGAGAACCACGATTCCGGCCAGCGCAAACAGAATGAAGCCGATGGCGCCGAGGGTGAAGGTCAGAGACAGAAGATTCAACTTGATGAAGCTTCTCTTCTCCTCCTCGCCATAGACGATATTGAGGGCATCAAAGATGGCCTTCATGCCGGCATTGGCACTCCAGAGGGACAGCCCCAAGCCGAAGATGAATCCGAATCCGAGAGTGCCGCCGCCCTGGGAGGCGATGCGGATAATCTGCTCGCGAATGATATCGAGAGCCCCTCCGGGGAGAACGCCCGACAGGGTATTCAGGTGATCCTGAATCGTAGCCGGATTGGCGAAGAGACCGTAGATGGAGACGAGGGCTGCAATCGCAGGAAAGACGGCGAGCAATGCGTAATAGGTCACGCCGGCCGCAACCGACATGATGCGGTCCTTGCCGAACTCTTCATAGGTGCGCCAGAGAATGTCCTTCCATCCGCGCGCCGGGATCTCGGCTGGCGTATCGGCGCTCCGTCCACGCCCCTTTTCTGCGGCGGCCTGTGGTGGAGCATGCTGCTTTTCCGCAAAGTCCGAGTCGGTATTCCGTGCTTGTCCTGCGGCCCGTGCCGGGTGCGAGGATGGTCGTCCGGCATCGGCCGGGATGGAACGGCGCTCTCCGCCAGCCACGAGGCGCACGAGCGCCCATCCGAGAACCACGGCCCACATGGTTGTGACCGCCGAGGAGGAGGAGGATTGCCGCACTCCAGATTGCTGAATAGCCGGGTTATTCGCCATACTCGGACACAGCCTCGTTTATCGGGTGCCGGCCCGATGGCCCGGCTCAACCGTAAACTGCCCGATTCACGCAGCGGTTCCACGCACTTATCGGACACAAGCGGTTCCGGGATCGCTCATACCGCTGGGCTTGGCCGCGAGCGCGACCGGGGCCAGGAAGGGGCTAACCGGGCTGTGCATGCCGGTATTTTGATCGCGGGCTTTAACCCGGATGCAAGATTCTCTGGACCAGTGTCTGTCTCAATCCACCGAGGAGGATCTGAGATGGATGAGTGGTCAGGACGCAAGTGGGAGCCGGTGACCGAGGAGCGTCTGCTCCGGGCGATCGATGTGCTCGTCGAGATTGCGAAGGAGCACGGGCCGACCTTCAATCCGGTTCTTGAGACGGTTCGGCAGGAGCTGCACGATTTCCGGAAGCGGAGCCAATCCGTACCCGATCAGGCTGCCGAAACCCCGCTTCGCAAGGCGGGCTGAGACAGCTGTTGCTGCAACGTTTGAAAGGGAGCGCCGCCAGTAACTTCGCTGCCAAGCGGCGCTTCCGGTCTCGCTTCATGAGAGGGCCGATCTGTCAGGCGGGCTGGAGCTGCTCCTCCCGTACGAGGCGCTCTGGGCCTTCCTGGTTGCCCTTGATGTGATACTGGAAGCCGGTGCTATCCGCCGGCAGCAGGCGGGTGACCTCCCATGTCTCCTGCGGCCGCGTGACATCGATGGTCGTCACCATGTTGGGAAAGGCCTCAACGGTATTCGTGCTGGCGAACTTGACCAAGCGCACTTGGTCTCCAATCTTGAATTTGTGCGACGTCATATTCCGCTCCCCCGCCTGGAAAACTACCTGAGCAGTAGGAACTAACATAGGTTAGTTTCGTTCCATCGCACATGATGAACACTTATTCAGATAACAGCCCAGTCGTCCTGCTTGTTGAGGATGAACTCCTCGTGCGGATGGCAGCGGCTGACGATTTGCAGAATGCCGGCTTTCATGTGTTGGAAGCTGCCAATGCCGATATAGCCCTTGCCGTGCTGGAATCCTGTTCCGATGACGTACAGGTGCTCTTCACGGATATCGACATGCCCGGGTCCATGAATGGTCTCGACCTTGCTGAAAGCGTTCAGCAGCGGTGGCCGCACATTTCTCTGTTGATCTCATCCGCTTATCACAAACCCCATCGCGGGCAGATCCCCGATGACGGGCGCTTTGTGCCAAAACCATATTCCAGCGAGGATGTGGTCCAACACATCCGCGAGCTCGTGACGAGCCATTGAGGTCAGGCTCATATCTCGACAAACCAAGCTTTGCGGTAAATCTCTCAGAGGCCTGCGCTGCTGACGGTGATGGTCATCTTGAAGCTTCGCGTGTCACCCGACTGAACGAGAACGACGCCAGGCTTGGTGGCGAATTCGCCCTCGAAGCCTTCGGGATCGGCATGGCCTTGCCATGGCTCTATACAGATGTAGCCGGCGCCGGGTTTGGTCCAAATGCCCAGATGCGGCATATTCGGAAAATCGACACGGATCGAACCGCCATCTGGTGCGCCATATGTGACGGAGCGGCTCTCGAGACGGTCGAAGACAAGAGCATCCGTCTCGAAAAGATCGTCGCGCAAGGACAGCACGCGTCCCTGAACGGGGCTCGTCTCGGCATTGCGGCCGATAAGGCCGTCGACAGGCCGGCGGATAGGAGCCGGCTCATCACGCTCGAAGCGGATTGCGTGGGCGTCGCGCGGCGCTCCATGGGGCAGAGGCCAGCGAAAGGCCGGATGGAAGCCGAAGGATACGGGCATAATTGCGGAGCCGGTATTGGTGACCGATGCCGTGATCGTCAGTGTGGCATCCTCGATTTCATAGGACACATCGAGCTGGAATGGGAATGGATATTGCTTGAGCGTGGCCTCGCTGGACCTAAGGCGAAAGCGGCACTGGGAGGAGCTTGTTTCCACGATCTCGAAGCGGGAAATGCGCGCAAATCCGTGCTTCGGCAGCTCGTATTCCGATCCAGCGACCTGTATGCGGTCGTTCCTCACACAGCCGACGACAGGAAAGAGCAGGGGAGAACGCCCAGTCCAGAAGGCAGGGTTGCCGTCCCATAAAAGATCCCGGCCCTCCTCGTCCTGGAGTCGAATGAGTTCAGCGCCGTTCTCAGATATCTGGGCCTGCATTTGTGGGCTCGAAATGGTAACGCTCATCCGGACGACTCCTTGCCTTGTCATCCCAACCTTAGCACGACGCAGCGGTCAACACCGATGCAAGCTTGGGAGGTTCAGGCAGGGTCGAAAGAAGGCCATGCGGAGCAGTGGCCTCAGATCCGGGAACTATTGTGCTTCCCTGACCAGCTGCGGCAGGGATCTGACCAAGTCGCCCGGATTGAAGGGCTTTTCCCACCGGGGAATGCCGGCATAGACTAGAGGCACTGATGCCGGAGCATAGCCGGTTGCAAACACGAAGGGCACGCCCTGTTCAATCAGGATGTCCGCAATCGGGAAAACAGTCGCCCCGCGCAGGTTGATATCGAGCACGGCCGCGTCGATCAGCTCCGCTGACGAGAGAAGAGCCAAAGCCTTCTCCTGATCCGACGCTGGCCCGACGACCTCTGCACCAAGCTTTTCCAGGGCCTTGGCCATATCGTCAGCGATGAAATACTCGTCCTCGACCACCAGGATCCGGCAACGGGCTAAAGACTGATTGAATACAGGAGACTCCATACGCTTTTCCTCGTCCAGCCTTTTGACCGCATTCTCCTTTGATCGGCTCGTTCGAGCGCTTTGAAGGATAACATGGGTCAAGGACTGGCGTTCCAAGCGACGCCGCGAGGATCAGAAGGCGGGAATGCTCTTTTCTCTTGGCTGGCCCTTCGGGTCCGCACGATGCGCTAGCCGCTCAGCAGCTCGACGTTTCTCTCGTTGCGGGGCTTCACGAGCATTGTACTCCAGCGTGTCAGGAGACCTGGAACCTGCGATGCGGCCATCGGCTTTGAATAGAGATAACCCTGAGCATGGTCACAGCCCAACTCACGCAGGCGCCGTGCCTGACCGTGCGTTTCCACGCCTTCCGCCGTCACCTGAAGCTGCAGGCTTCGGCCGAGACTGATGACGGCGGCGACGATGGCCTCATCATCGGAATCATGCTCCAGATCCCGCACAAAGCTTCGGTCGATCTTGATGTGATCGACTGGGAACTGCTTCAGATGGGTCAGCGAGGCGTAACCGGTGCCGAAATCGTCAAGAGCGATCTGGACGCCATGCTGGCGAAACTGCGCAAGTGCGGAAGAAACGTTGCTTGAGTTTCTTCCAAGAAGGACCGTTTCCGTGACCTCGACCTCGAAGAAGGCGGCCGGAACCTTAAGCCATTCGAGTGTTCTCAACATGTTATCGACAAGACCCGATTGGCCGAACTCAGCTGGAGACAAGTTGAGCGCAATGCGGCCGAAGGACAGATCCTGATCGAGCCAATGGCGCACATCCGCTGCAATCTTCGAGATCAGAAGCTTGCCGACGGAGGTTGCAATTTCATGGTCCTCGAAGACGGCTCCGAAGAAGCTTGGTGTTAGAATGCCCTTGCTCGGATGTTGCCAGCGCGCCAGCGCTTCGAGACCGACGATCTCACCTGTCGAGAGGCTCACCTTCGGTTGGTAAAACGGGATAATCTCATCGTTGGCGATTGCTTCACGCATTCCTCGGCCTAGAGAAACGCGCTGCTCGATGACCCTGCGCATCTCGGGCGAGTAGGTAACGACCCGGTTGCGGCCCTGAGACTTCGCCTGGTACATGGCAATGTCAGCATCCTTGACCAGCTCTGCCGGTGTCCCGTCGTGATCGGGGAAGGCCGCGATGCCGATGCTCACGCGACTGACGAGGGTTCGCTTCTGGTAAGTGAAGGGTTGGCGCAACGTCTCCGCAATCAGGGCACCCAGGCGCGTCGCATTCTCGAGCTTGAGCGGATCGACGACGAGCACGGCAAACTCATCGCCGCCGATCCGAGCCACGGTATCGCACCCTCGGACCATGGCGGAGAGACGGCGCGCCGTCTCCTGCAACAGGGCGTCGCCCGCGTCATGACCGAGGGTATCGTTGATATCCTTAAAATCATCCAGATCGATCAGCAGGAGGCTCACGCTCGTGCCGCACTGCTTGGCTGCGGTAAGAGCCGTCTCGAGGCGACGCTGGAAGAGATTGCGGTTGGGGAGGCCTGTGAGCGCGTCGTGATTGGCCGAGCGCCAGATTTCCTCTTCCGCCTCCTTCTGCTCGTTGATGTCGAACGTGACGCCTACGATTCGATCGGGGCCCGCCTTCTCTGCCCGCGCCCGCAGCCATCGGATTTCACCGCCCGGCATCACATAGCGGCATTCAACCGAGTCCGAGCCGCTGATCTGTATCCGCTCCAGAAAGTTCTCTACCCTCTGACGATCTTCCGGATGAATCCCGGTCATGAAGGTCTTGTCGGCTCCGGACGTGATGCCCAGGAGAGCAAGCGAGTTCTCGGACCGTGTCGTGGCTCCTGTGAGTGGGTTGAACTCCCACGCGATCATATGCGCAGCCTTCAGGGCAAGCTGAAGACGTTCCTCGCTCTCGCTGAGCGCCTGCTCGGATTGCTTGCGCTCATGAATATCCATGGCAATGCCGAACCATTGTTCAATCTTGCCTTGCTCGTTCTTGAGGGGCTGTCCCCGAACAATGAACCAGCGATACATCCCGTCGGATGCACGGCGAAGAGGCATTTCCAGTTCAAAGGATATGCCGCTTTCGAGCGTCTCCTTCCATCGCTCCATAACCCGGTTACGATGGAGAGGATGGATGACCGCGATCCATCCTTTGCTTCCCCTGTCAGGCTGCAATCCTGTGTACTCGTACCAGACATCGTTGCAGTATGTGAATTCGCCGCCCGGATCGCTGAACCAGACCACCTGTGGCGATGTGAAAGAGAGCGGCATGACGTCGATCAGCGTGCGGAGACGCTTCTCGCTCTTGCGTAAGCTCTGCTCAGTTCGCCGAAACTCCGTGATGTCACGAGAAATGCACAGAAAGCCTTGTGGACTTCCATTCCGGGTCATAATGGGGGTTATGACCACATCCCACCACTTCTGCGTCCCTGTCGCGGTTGCACAGGGGCCCTGAAAGCGTCCGGTCCCGCCGGCCTTGGCCTTTTCGACTGCTTCGTATGCCTCTTCTCCGGCAATGCTGCTCCAGAGATCTGTCCAGGTGCGCCCCTCGATCGTGCTGAAGTCTGTCACCTCCATCGCACGCAGGCCCCCCTGACTCATGAAGCGGAGGCGACCCTGAAGATCGAAGACTTTGATACAATCGTCGGAACTTGACAGCAGACGCTGCGTGAACTCTTCGCTGGCCGCTGCAGCCCTGGTGGCGAGTTTCAACTCCAGCTGAGTCATGACGGCCTGAGCGAGGCCCGTCAGCGCCTCTTTCTGCCGTTCGTTCAGCCCCTGAGGGCGCGCTTCACGATCGAGGACGCATAGCATCCCAAGCGGCAAGCCATCCTTCGTCCTTAAAGGCGCCCCCGCATAGAAGGACAGTTCAGCACACTCCTCGATAGCGGGTCTGTCTCGAAATCGAGGGTCGGCAGCCATGTCGGGAATGATGAACAATCCCGGCTGATGAATGGCATGGTTGCAGATGGAAATCTCGCGGGGCGTCTCGGCGAACTCAAGGCCGATCCTGGCTTTGAACCACTGCCTGTGCTCATCCAGGAAGGAAATGACTGCGATTGGAGCGTCGCAGATCTGTGCTGCTATCTTTGCAATGCTGTCGAACTCAACTTCCGGGCCGGTATCCAGAATGTCGAACTTCTGGAGCGCAGCAAGACGGTCGACCTCCTTCCATGGAGGCAGAGTGCTGTGACCAGAACATTCCACCATTCGAAAACTGCCCGCTCGGAAGCATCTGAGTATTCAGGACATGTCGGAGTCTGACCGACACAACGGAACGGCATCATGCCTCGAGCGAAACTCTATCCGTTGCTTGCAGAATATCCGGGCTTAAAACCGGTAAAATGGCAGAGCGTCATGCCGGCCCATAGAGAGGGCGTGCCATAGTGCTGACTGACGTATTGTCCGCAATAATTTGAACTATAGTCGGTTTAAGGAATAACTTTTTGGCCCGGTCGTGGTCAAGAAGCGGCGGAACTCCTCGATCATTTACAGTTAACAAAGAACCGCACTCGGGGCTTGTTATGACCTCTGGATCTGACGCTTGTCTTGAAACAGCAAACCTCAATTCAGGAGTTTAGGTCAGGATTCTAAATTGCAGCCATGAAGAGAGACATGCCTCACGCAACCTTCATCGTGCACTAAATCATACACGGTTAGCTGGGGCGTAGTGGAATCCTGATCTCCCACCATGAGATTCGGTCAGACCGCTTCCATCGCTGAAGGCCGGCCCCGTCTCTGACTGAGTGTAACTACGTATGATGAAATTACGGGAACTACGTAGTGATTCAGCTTCGAAGCAACCCTGTATGGGAACGGCTTCGCAACTCTGATACGTCGCTCCTGGAAAAACATCTGTCTTGTCAGACTCTTGGTGTGCCTGCCGGAGAAAGCGCCTGTCGGCCGCTTCCCTCAAAGCCTGTCGTAAGAACTGCTTAAGGTTCGTTAAGGGGCATTAACCATAACCCTGAGAGCGCTCCCTTTATTTACGTATTGTCCGCGGGAGCAACGAAATATACCTTCTGGACATCGCCGCAGATCGCGAACAAGTTGAGTAAAAAAATTGCAGGCGGCAATAATAGATACGTAAAACGCACTTAATTACTAAGGCGGGGCAGAAGAAAATGTATATCGTCGTCGATGACCGGCAGATGGTAACGTCCGGATATGTTGCGAGCTTCAAGCGTGAAGGCATATCCTCCCTTGGCTTATTTGCAGACGAATTTAACGACTGGCTGGAATCGGCCTCCGATTCCGATCTCGAAGCCATTCAGGGCTTCGTGCTTGGCAGCTTCGAAGAACGGGTGCACTCCGCGGAAAGCATTCGTCGCTACTCCAAAGCGCCGATCATTGCCTTGAGCGATGTCCGCTCCCTTGAAGAGACGCTGGAGCTTTTCACCGCAAAGTTTGACGACGTCGTTCGCAAGCCTGTCCATGTCCGCGAAATCCTTGCCCGCTCGGAAGCTGTCTGGCGGCGAGTGAATGCGAATGCCGGCAAGAAACCGCAGAACGATGCAGAAAGGCTCAAAGTCTTCTTCGACGGCCGCGATCCGGAGGTCGATGGATTGCCTTTGGCGCTCCCGCGCCGCGAGCGGCACATCCTCGAATACCTGGTTCGCAAGAGAGGCCATCGCCTGACCAAGAAGCAGATCTTCGATGCGGTCTATGGGATCTACAGCGACGATGTCGAAGACAGCGTCGTCGAGGGGCATATCAGCAAGTTGCGCAAGAAGCTCCGCCAGCGTCTTGGATATGATCCGATCGATGCAAAGCGCTACATCGGTTACTCCTACGTCGGTGCGGCTTCCTAGCCTGAGTGTTGACGGCTCGCTGGAGACAAAGCGGCCCGACGAACCGAGAGTAGGCGCGGTTTCACAATTAGAACGATAAAAACGGGCCACTCGCGAAATAGAACCTTCGCGGGTGGCTGTTCATTTTCAACGGCCATGATGCGATCATCACGCAGGGTTCGAAGGAAGGAGTTTGGATCTCATGCTCCTTCATTCCAGCGGGTGTCAGGCGCGGTCTCTGATGCGTGACCACGGATCGTTCGCCCAAACGCGCTGATACGCTGGCTGGATGCCGTCAAGTGCAGCAGCATAAAAATTCATCCGTAATTGGCCTGAGATTCTAAAATTAGTTGATCGGTTCCTCAATGCGTTAACTTTATTGCAGGGAACGGAGACATATTCTTCCTCAACGTCATAATTGAGGCTCAAAGGGTAGGGGAAGCGTTCCGGATCTTTGTTTCTCGGCTCTCAGAGATGCCGGGCTGTCCAGACAAAGTCGCAACAAGAACGCTGCAAATCTCCGTCCGGAGACATTCGCCATTGGGTTGATGTTCGCCGGTTCCTGAGTGCAGACCAGGATGCTGCCCTTCGACTCTCCAAGCGTGGACATGAGGTCCAGCTCTTTCTTGCCGGCGTGAAGGCCGCACGATTCACCCATCTTGAGGGGCTCGATGATCTGTGCCCGTCAGGTCGCGTAGTAAGAGTTGAGATACGGCAATGGACGACCTTCTTCTGGAGTTTCTAACCGAGACCAACGAGCATCTCGAAACGGTCGACGTGGAGATGGTCCGCTTCGAGCAAGATCCTAACAACGAAGCCATCCTCAGTAACATCTTCCGCCTGGTGCATACGATCAAAGGAACCTGCGGTTTCCTTGGTCTGCCGCGTCTCGAAGCACTTGCGCATGCGGCCGAGACCCTCATGGGCAAGTTCCGTGATGGGATGCCCGTCACGACTCCAGCCGTCTCGCTGATTCTCGCGACCCTCGACCGGATCAAGGAGATCCTAGGTGAGCTGGAGCGCCAAGGCGCAGAGCCGGACGGCTCCGACAACGACCTGATCGAGATGCTAGACAAGATGGCCTCGCAGGAAGCCGTAGCTCCAGCACCCGCTCCTCAGTCGGCCCCACAGCAAACTTCGGGACAGATGGTCTATCAGGTGCTCGAACGTGAGCTGAAGCCGGGAGAAGTCTCCTTGGACGAGCTTGAGCGAGCTTTCCAAGAGGCGCCAGGACCGGAAAAGGCTTCGACCTCCGGTACGCTGGCATATCAGGTCCTCGAACGAGCCTTGAAGCCTGGCGAAGTTTCTCTTGACGAACTTGAGCGCGCTTTCCGCGAAGCTCCGGGTCCCGCTCCCCTCGTCATCGAGAAGCCCGCTGCAAGCGCCGCGAAGGTGGAGGCGGCGGCTCCTCCGCCTCCCTCACAGGCGTCCAAAAAGAGCGCCGAAACTTCGGATTCAAGCGAGAGCGGAGAAGGGATTTCCGGTAAGGTTCAAACCATCCGCGTCAATGTGGATACGCTTGAGCACCTGATGACCATGGTGTCCGAGCTCGTTCTGACTCGGAATCAGTTGCTTGAGATTGCTCGGAGAAGCTCCGAGGACCACGGCTACAAGGTGCCCTTGCAGCGCCTGTCGCAGGTCACGGCCGAGTTGCAGGACGGCGTCATGAAGACCCGCATGCAACCCATCGGCAATGCGTGGCAGAAGCTTCCGCGTGTCGTCCGCGATCTCTCGAACGAGCTTTCGAAGAAAATCGAGCTTGTCATGCAGGGCGCCGACACCGAGCTCGACCGGCAGGTGCTGGAGGTCATCAAGGATCCTCTCACTCACATGGTCCGCAACTCGGCCGACCATGGCATCGAGAGCCCGGCCGACCGCAAGGCGGCTGGAAAGCCCGAGAAGGGAACGATTCGTCTCAATGCCTATCATGAAGGTGGCTCGATCACGATTGAGATTGCCGACGACGGCAAGGGGTTGAATTTCGCGGCCATCCGGAAGAAGGCTGTCGAAAGAGGTATCGCCAGCGATGCCGAAGTGGAACGCATGAGCGATGCCCAGGTGGCCAAGTTCATCTTCCATCCTGGATTCTCGACAGCAGCGAAAGTCACATCGGTGTCGGGCCGTGGCGTCGGCATGGATGTCGTCAAGACGAATATCGAGCTCATTGGCGGCACTGTCGATATCCGCTCCGAACAGGGGCGTGGAACGACTTTCATGATCAAGATCCCGCTGACCCTGGCCATCGTCGCAGCCCTCATCGTGGCCTCCAAGGACCAGCGGTTTGCTATCCCGCAGGTGGCCGTCTCGGAGTTGGTGAGAGTATCGCCCTCTTCGGAGCATTCCATCGAGCGCATCAACGGAACGCCGATCCTGCGCCTGCGCGATCGGCTGCTGCCGATTGTCCCGCTTTCGAAGGTCATGGGCCTTTCCGGTAACGAGGATGCCAATCATGGCTTCGTCGTTGTGACCCGGGTTGCCCACCAGCGCTTCGGCATTCTCGTCGACGGTGTCTTCCATACGGAGGAGATCGTCGTGAAGCCAATGTCCTCCAAGCTCAGGCACATCCAGCTCTTCTCCGGCAACACGATCCTGGGCGACGGTGCCGTCGTCCTCATCATAGATCCCAACGGGCTTGCCCGGATGGTCGGATCGGGCGCTGACAGTGACGAGTTCCAGAGCGACGCAGGTCTCGAGCAGACGATCGTGGCGGCAGACGAAATGACAAGCCTGCTTGTCTTCCGCGGCGGAGGCGAGAGCCTCAAGGCGGTCCCGCTTTCCCTCGTGACGCGCCTCGAGGAAATCGAGGCCTCTACCATCGAGTGGTCGAGCGGTCGGCCGGTCGTTCAATACCGTGGACGCCTGATGCCGTTGGTCTCCTGCGATGAGGAGCTCGCGATCAAGCGGCAAGGCATGCAATCCCTGCTGGTTTTCTCCGATGGCGACGTTTCCATGGGCCTTGCCGTTGCCGAGATCGTGGATATCGTCGAGGACAAACTCGATGTGGAACTGCTTGCGGAGCGATCCGATCTGGTCGGGTCGGCGGTCGTTCGCGGTCGCACGACCGAGATCGTCAACGTTGCGCATTACCTGCCCATGGTCCTCGAGACCTGGTCGCGCAAGGATCGTCGTGATGGGCCGGATAAGTCTCTGCTCCTGGTCGACAGTTCGACTTTCTTCCGCGACATGCTTGTTCCGGTTCTGAAGGCCTCCGGCTATCGCGTTCAGACGGCAGCGACGGCCCAGGAGGCAGTTCGCCTCCTGTCCAATGGACTGCAGGTCGATGTGATCGTGACGGATCTGGAGCTTTCAGGGCATTCCGGATTTGCGCTCGTCGCGTCGTTGCGCGCCGATCCGCATCATAGCTCGACACCCGTTATCGGGATGACCGTCAAACCTGATGCGCAGCAGATCGCTTTGGCGAGGAAATTGCGAATTTCCGAGATTGTTTCGAAAATTGACCGCCGGGGCCTGCTCTCCGCACTGGCTGAGATCAATGCATCGTTTGAAGAGGCTGCGTAACCATGAGACCAATCGAACCGATCACTTCCGGTGCAACGAAAGCGAATTCCAAGCAGATGGAATTCGTGACGGTCACGGTTGCAGGACAGTTACTTGGCCTCCCGATAAGCCGTGTTCACGATGTCTTCGTCGTCAGTGAAATGACGACGGTTCCACTCGCGCCAGGAGAAATCGCAGGTCTTCTGAATCTGCGCGGCCGCGTGGTTACTGCCGTTTCGCTTCGCCGTCGTCTCGGCTTGGGGGATTCCAGCGGTGCAGAACGGCGGATGGCCGTTGGTCTTGAAAACCATGGGGAGGCCTACGGTCTGCTCGTGGATGAAGTGGGAGAGGTGCTCAAGCTCGATGCGAATGAGATGCAGCCCAACCCGGTTCACATGGACCGAGGCTGGGTTGGTCTCTCGCAAGGGGTGCATCAGCTGCACGACAAACTGCTGATCGTTCTCGACGTGGATGCCGTTCTGGCATTCGAAACCGAGCGGGAAGCCGCATAAAAAGGGGTCTACGGGCCCATCTCCACTTCTATGTTTACTGAGGGTGTAATGCCGTGAGTCTTGATCTTTCTACCCCTGTCCTCGTCGTCGACGACTATCAGACGATGGTCAGAATTCTTCGCAATCTTCTCAAGCAGATCGGCTTCAATGATGTGGACGATGCCTCCGATGGGCAGGCGGCGCTGGAGAAGTTGAAGGCCAAGAAATACGGCCTTGTGATCTCCGATTGGAACATGGCCCCCATGACGGGCTATGAACTGCTGCAACAAGTGCGTTCTGACGCCGAGCTAAGCTCGCTGCCGTTTATTATGGTCACGGCCGAGGCAAAAACCGAGAACGTTGTCGCGGCCAAGAAGGCTGGTGTCAACAACTACATCGTCAAGCCGTTCAATGCTGAAACGCTGCGAACCAAGATCAGCGCTGTCTTCAGCGGATAACCGGTTGTGAGCGACGGCAATGAAGCCACATAAGAGCTATCGCATCGAGGCGAGCATGGCCACGCTCTCGTCTGATGAAGGAACGCAGGAGCGGCACTCCGAAATCATGAGCATGCTCGGAACGATCAAGGAATCGATCGTTCCGGCACGCGAGATATCGACCTCTCTGCTGGAAGAGCATCGTCGGGATATGCAGGAAGCCCTCCGCCTCAAGGTGGAGCTGGACTCGATTTATGAGGCCATAGAGCGGACGAAGAGAGAGATCGCGACGCTTCGCTACGCAGGCGCTCAAGGGCAGGAAATCACGAGAGTGACCGATGAGCTCGGAGCTATCGTTCTCGGCACGGAAACTGCGACCAATTCAATTCTGGCCGCGGCTGAGAAGGTCGACGAACTGTCCAGCAACTTATCGTCCCGTCTCTCCGGGGGTGATCAGGAGATCGCCCGCGAGATCCTGGATCATGTCATCAGCATATTCGAGGCCTGCAACTTCCAGGATATCACCGGGCAACGTATCAGCAAAGTCGTCAATGCGATGAGATTTGTCGAAGAGCGTGTCCATCACATGATCGATATCTGGGGCGGCCTCGAGAGCTTCAAGGATGTTGAGACGATTGACGACGCGCGGCGGCAAGGGGATGCTGCTCTCCTGAATGGTCCTGCTCTTACAACGGACAAAGGCGTGACATCTCAGGACGATATCGACGCGCTTTTCAGCTGACATCGCTATCAATGTGCGATCCGCTACCCGGCCTCTCTGGAGGCCGGGTAGTTTTTTGCAGATATCGCCCGGCAGGCCTTTCAGCGGGCGCCTGGTCTCTTGATATTTGCGTATGTCACCCCAGAAGCCTCTTTACCTCCGGGTGCGCCAAAAGATCCACGATCCTCCGAAGCCCTTGCTCGGTCATGGTAAGAATGACCCCTCCGCAGACAGTGTCGGAACCAGAGAACCTGTAGTTCAGGACATTGGCTGGTTGGAGGCCTCCGAGGGGGTGAGAAACAAAACCCTGCAGAGATCCCGGGCGGTCATTGCGACCATTGTGAATGGCCATGCCGCTGTGCTCGCCCGCGATCGGATGCGGGATGATGCGCAGGCGGCTTTTGTTGCGAAAGCCGATGGCAAGCTTGGAATTCGCCAAAGCAACCGCAATATTTTCTTCGAAGTGAAGTAGTCCTTCGAATGAAATGAGCCCCCCGGAATTCTGGAAGCGATCAAAGACCGCGACAGCGTCAAGATTGTCCAAGCATATGAAGGTCCGGGCGTGATTGTAGCTTGGGCCGTACACATTCGTCCCAATGCGGACGATATTGGCATCGTTAAGCGAGGTTTGAGCTTCCATCCAGCCAATGCCGGACGATTGCCCGCGCCCGTCAGGAGCCGCAACGTTATGGGCGCTTGAAGAGGTCAGGTAATGCCGGGCTGGACCGGAATCATAAAGGCTTGCCCCTCCTGGATCAGAGATCCACTGGACGCCACGGGCCGTATACACAAATGACGAGCAGTCGAAATGGCCATTCTCATGGCGCTGCTCAGTGAATGGCGCACACAAATAACTCCAATGAGGTTTGCGATCATAATTCCTGAAGGCGACGATACCATCTCCTTCGGGGGCAAACATTCTTGGACCTGTTGGATACGACAGTTCCTCCGCCAGCTTCGCGTCCGACAGGAGAGCTCGGCCGTAGCCGGAGATCAACCGACGCAGCCAGGATGCATGATGGCGGCTGCGAAGCGTGTCTCCAAAAGATGGAAGCATGCCGGCAGGATCTGTAATCCCGACGATGACCTTGAGGCTATTCTTCAATCGCGTGCTGATGTGCTCTCGAAATTCTTCAGTTCCCGGTACATCTGCGAGACTATGAACCAGAAGAAGACCGATCGAAACGATCTCAAGTCGGTAGTGCAGAGATTGTTCGATTGATGAACCGTCAGGTCCGATCAGTTGATCGAAACCGCTTCGGAGCTGGGCAAGGGCAACGGATATCCAGTATGGAGCTATAGGAAAGCGAGGAAACACACGGGAGATGGCGATCAGTGTGCACGCTGTGCGGAGCTGAAAGATCGAGGGCGAGAAGATGTTCTGACTTACGATTTCCGATAGGGCGAAGCCATATCTTACGATCTCGGCAAAGAGCTCCCGTTGACGCTTGAGATCCTTGCCGCTTTTGGAGGTTGCACCCAAGGTCAACAGGTGCAGCAACACCTCGGCGCGCACAGCCATCGACAAGGGATAGGTGCTCAGAGGATCCTTGGGCTGGCCCCAAGGATTGGTCTGTGACCAGGAAATCGCGAGTTCCGCTGCCCTCGCGGGCCCGCCGAGTTCCGGACTTCTTGCAAGATCGAGAAGCCATGAAAGCGATTGGAACTCCAGGCGCCAAGCGGAAGATCGATAAGGATCTTCCGTCCACTCAAAGACCTCAGGAATCGGCCATGGCTCAAGGTCGCAAAGGGCTAGGTGGCGATCGATAATTGCCGATGCTTCGCCATGTTGGATGACCCTGAGGCGATCATGAAAGGTGACAAGAGGTCCGAGACTTTCGGGAGAGATAAATTGATCAACCGGGCTCGCGCGTATCTTGAGCGCTTCCGAGTTCGGCAGGCATCCGAGCCGAGTGCACACATCTTCCACGAAGCTAAGTGCACTTGGGTTATCTTCTCTCAGAATATTCTCAAGCAGGAGATCGTCTCCAACGGAGACCTCAAGGGGGGGCACTAAACTGATCAGAGACTCGTCTTTCCAAACCTGAAAGCCGAGCTCGACTGTTGCAGCCTGTGCAGGAGGTGTCAGTTCGAGCGTGAAGCGCCTTGTCTGTCGGTGGACCGGAATATCGATAAAGGCTCCAACCGCAGGAGAGGATGGGACGCCCTCATAGGGAGGTGCCAGCTCCTTGCCCTGGGCATCACGGAAAGTGATGCGGGCCAAGGTCCCGCCACTCTCTGCGCCCCAGTTGATGAGTTGTCCGCGAACGACAAAAGGCTGGCCTGGAACGATGCCGTAGCGCTGCCACTGCGGCGTTGTGCTTAGATCCCACCAGGTGCGGCGTGAAACCGGTATGATCGAGCGCTTGACCTGAGAGCTGACATGCGTTGATTGGCTGTCTTTTGATGGCTGAACGGCTTGGTGGATTTTAAGATCGCTGACCGTAAACGGATGCGAGTTGCGCCAGCTGCGAATTGTGATCGTCAGATGCCGTGCCGGAGCCGGGATGAAAAAGGCGAATTGCACGCGACCTGACTGCAAAGGCTCGCGGCCTCGTTCATAGTAAGCCGGTCCAGCTATATAGTAGCTATGAGGGTCGATCTGGGTTCTCGACAGTCCTGGAACATACGCGAAGTCAATGCTTGAGCCATCTTCCGTCAAGAAATCGATGCCGACGGATGCAAAGTCATGAACGGCCCGAGCCTCCTCATCCTGATGCCAGGCGACTTGAAAATTGAGCTCGCACCACGCGTCACCGGAAACCTCCTTGAAGTCAAAAACGATGCGCGACCAGCGATTGTTGTTTGTAACGACATGAGCATCGCCGGCAGAACTTGGCGAATCTTCCGCAACCTGATCGCGAGGAGCCGGGGGAATGCATCTAACTTCAGGCATGCGGATACCAGAGCCTTATGGGGAAACGGTATTGAGCGGGAGGGCTTGGGGTTCCATCAATTCAGACTCTGGCCGCAGTACAGTTATTGATGAGAACAATCTGTTTTTGAGTTGAAGGTTGAGCCGTGAAGTGTGGCTCAAGCCTTGGCTATCGATGCGGGCGTATTCGCTTAATTGCCGGTTGCAACCTCGAGAAACAACGCCATGCGGATCAGTTCGGAGAGGCTCTTTGCTTCCATTTTTGACATCACATTGGACCGATGGATTTCTACCGTTCTGATGCTGATGTTCAGTTCGTGCGCAATCATCTTATTGGCTTTTCCAGCGACAAGGCCATCGAGAACCTGACGTTCCCGCTGAGACAACGATTGCAGCCGCGCCTGTGTCCGAAGGAGTTCCTGGTTCTTGCGGACACTTTTCTCGTCGCAAACCAGCGCGAAGCGCACCACTTCCAGAAAGCGGTCTTCTCTGAACGGCTTTTCAAGGAAGTCGATGGCTCCCGCCTTCATGGCTTCCACAGCGAGGGGAATGTCGGCGTGACCCGTCATGACGACAACCGGAACATTAAGGCCACGCCCGTGAAGACGGCGAATGAACTCGAGGCCATCAATACCAGGCATGCGCACGTCTGTAACGATACAGCATCTGCCAGGGTCGCTGACCTCATCGAGAAACGCTTTTGCAGACTCGTAGAGACGAACGTTCAGACCAGCCGATACCAGCAGAAACGAGAGAGCTTTTCGCACTCCAACGTCATCATCCACCACATACACGATCGGCGTGTTCGACACTGGCCATGTCCTCCTTATCGACAGTCCTAAGAGTGAAATGGAAGATTGTTCCCTCACCAGGGACGGATTCTGCCCAGATCTTACCGCCGTGCGATTCCACGATTGTTCGGCTGATCGAGAGGCCAACCCCCATGCCACTCTGTTTCGTGGTCGTAAACGGCCTGAAGAGGTTCTTCAAGACCTCCGGCGGGATCCCGGATCCCGTGTCCTGCACACTGACCTGAACCAGGGCGTCAGATTGTACGGTCCTGGCTCTGATCGTCAGTTCACGCAGGTTCACATCCTGCATCGCCTCGATGGCATTGCGGATGAGATTGAGCAGAACCTGTTGGATCTGAACGCGGTTCACAAAGACCAACGGGCTTTCCGATGGGAAGTCAAACTCGACCTTCACGTCCTTCTCTTTGGCCCCAACCAGAGCCAAAGCGCTAGCCTCCTCGACAAGTCGCTGGAGCCCTTCGATCTGGTGCTCGCTGCCTCCGCGGGCGACGAATTCGCGCAGCTGCCGGATAACCTCCCCGGCACGTAAAGCCTCTTCAGCCGCTTCGTTGACCGCATGTCGAACGAGATCAACCTTCTCGCCATCGACGCCGCTCAGGATCATTCCGCAGCCTTTGAGATAGCTGGTGATCGCAGTCAGGGGCTGGTTAATCTCATGGGCCAAGGTCGACCCCATCTCGCCCAATGCCGTGAAGCGCGACATGTAGGCGAGTTCGGATTGCAGCTCCTGCATGCGCGTTTCGGTTCTCTGGCGTTCGGTCAGGTCGCGAATGAAGGCCGTGAAGAAGCGCTCTCCATCGGATTCCATCTCGCCGACCTGTACTTCCATTGGAAAGGTCGAGCCGTCCTTGCGTTGGGCAACGGCCACGCGGCCACTTCCGATGATGCGGTGCTCCCCCGTTTCGCGATAACGGCGGATATAACCGTCATGCTGCTCCCGGTAGGGCAGGGGCATCAGAAACTTGACGTTGGTCCCGATGACCTCTTCCGGCTGATAGCCGAACATATGCACGGCCGTGGCACTGAAGGAGCGAATGATGCCGCTCTCATCCGCGACAACCATGGCGTCGGGGACGGTCTCAAGAATGGATCGGAGGTGGGCCTCCCTCGTGCGCAGCCGCTCTTCGCTTGAGCGAAGGGCATTCTCCGCGAGCTTGCGTTCCGTGATATCCTGGATCGTTCCGATCTTGCGAATGGGCCGGCTACTTTCATCCACCATCGTGCGGCCGATTGCCGTAACCCAGCGCTCGTTACCGGTGTCGGCACGGATGACCCGGAACGTGCCGCTATAGGTCAAGCTGGCGCCGGGCTCATCGGCATAGAACGTCTTCTCCACATGCTCGCGGTCGTCGGGATGGACACAGCCGAGGACGAGCTCACGGGTGATGTCGACATCCGGTGCCAGGCCCAGGATCTGGCGGGCTTCCGGCATCCACTGTCGGCAACCTGTCACAAGGTCCTGATCCCAGATCCCTAAAGCTGTCGTTTCAATGGCCAGGCGCAGACGTTCCTCGCTGCTGCGAAGTTTCATTTCCGCCAATCGCTGGTCGTGAATATCAGTGACCGTTCCCACCCATTCTGCGACGGTCCCATCTTCGTTCAGAAGAGGAACGGCTCTCGCCAGTACCCAGCGATACTCTCCGTCCGAGCGCCGAACGCGATACTCGAAGATGCGCGGCTCATCTGAGGTCCTAACGGTCTGCCACTGGGAGAACAGCTTGTCGCGATCGTCCGGGTGAACGGCTTCTAGAAACCCGTAGCCCGTGTATTCCCCTTTGGCCTGACCGCTGAACGCCTCCCACCCCCAGACCTTCGTAATCGATCCATCCGTCGTCGCACGCCAGACAACGGCGGCGCTTGCTTCGATCAGGGCGCGATACTGTTCTTCGCTTTGACGGAGTCGCTCGGCCGCTGACTTCTGTTCATGAATATCGGCGACTGTCCCAACCCATTCCTGCACCATGCCATCAGGATCCCGAAGGGGAACGGCCCTCGTCAGGACCCAGCGGTACTCGCCGCTGGACCGGCGCACACGGTACTCACTTGTGCCGGGTTCTTCAGATGCCAGTGTCTCCAGCCAAGTCGACGTCACCCGCTCACGATCATCCGGGTGGACGTTCTCCAGCCAAGGATAGTCATTGAGATCGCTCAGGGTTTGACTGTTCGAACTTTCCCAGCCCGATGCACCATCAATGATCGAACCGTTTGGCGAGGCGCGCCAGACAACGGCCGCGCTCGCCTCGATCAGGGCCCGGTACCGCTCCTCCTGGGTTTTCAGTGCAGCTTCTGCGGCCATGAAACGACTGACATCGCGAGATGTCAGAACAAAGTTGCAGATACGTCCCGATTCATCCTCGACGGCATCGATCGTTACCCTGCATAAGAGGAAAACACCTTCCTTCGTCGTGCAGCGAACCTGATCGCCGTAATGGCCGAGATGCTCGGCAATTCTCAAAGCCTGAACGGATTTATTGCGACTCAGAGCATCTGATGAATAGAGGAGCGAGCAAGGGCGACCCAGGACTTCATCCGCTCTCCAGCCGTAGATGTGCTCCGCGCCCCTGTTCCACGATACAATATTCCCATGAGGGTCGAGCGTGATCAATGCAAAGTCGCGAACAGAGTTGAAAACGCGGTCGGCATCGGCGACCTGTCGAGCGCCTTGCTCTGATCGCGTATTGAATCGGTCGTTTAACGCAGAAGTATGAGTCATTCCCCCCAACCCATGTGCTGCGTTGCATGCAGGATCTAAGCTTAGTGGCGAAGAATCGCCTTGAACAACAATTGATACGCCGGTTCGGCAATAAAAGTCACCGTTGCGATTGCATCAACGTGACGAAATCAGCAATCAAAAAATCAACTGAAGCTGTCGCGATATTGTCGCGCCGGGAATGCTGTGCACCAACACATCAAATTTGAATCTATATAACGTTTAATTGCACTTCTTCCCAACCTCAGCGAGCACTACGCAGATCGGTCCAGATTCTACAGGCCGCACCCACGCCCAAAAATCCCTAAGAACCGCTCATCGGCAGCCAAGTCAGCCTCGGGCAAGGTTGGAGGATTAAACGCCTCTTTACCATACTCGCCTGGAGATCCCTGTGACGGCACCTGTCTATCTGTTCGATTTGGCATCGCGACAGGCTCAATGGCTAGCCGCTCGCCAAACGACGATTTCCGGAAATGTCGCGAACGCCAATACGCCTGGCTATCGGGCCAGGGACGTTGAGCCTTTTGCCGACGTTCTGGACAAAACCAAATTGACCATGGCCGCGACGAACGACAGCCATATCGGCTTCACCCCGTCGAAAGCCGAAGCGAGCAAGGTCAAGAAGGCGGATAGCTGGGACACGGTCTATTCCAAGAACTCCGTCAGCCTTGAGCAGGAACTCATCAAATCCGGTGAGGTCAGCCGGCAGCACTCCTTGAACACAAGCATCGTCAAGTCATTCCACCGAATGCTGATGTCGAGCGTGAGGACTTCGTGATGATCGATCCCTTAGTTGCATCCAGCAAGCTGTCGAGCTCCGGTCTGGAGGCTCAGTCGGCCCGCCTCCGGGTTATTTCGGAAAACGTCGCCAACGCGCAATCGACGGGCCGCACGCCTGGTTCCGATCCCTATACCCGCAAGACGATCACCTTCAAATCCGAGCTCGACCGCACGCTCGGAGCAGCCTCTGTCACGGTCAAGGATGTCGGACAGGACGAGTCCGCTTTTCCAGTCGAGTACGATCCCGGTAACCCGGCTGCGGACGAGAACGGCATGGTCAAGAAGCCGAACGTCAACATGCTGATCGAAATGGCAGACATGCGGGAAGCCAATCGATCCTATCAGGCGAACCTGCAGATGATGAAGCAGGCCAGAGCCATGATTTCCGCAACCATCGATCTCATGAGAGGCTGATATGGTCAGCGCAGTTTCCTCAATCTCTTCGATGATTGATCGCCCGTCGGCGGTCGCAGCGATTCCGACCTTCGGCACTTCGCCCGCCGCAGGAGCCGTGTCCGGCGCGTCCCAGACAAGCTTCAGCGATATGATGGCCCAGGTGGCCACATCGGCGGTCGATACCATGAAGGCGGGCGAAGCGGCGTCGATCGCCGGAATTCAAGGCAAGGCCTCGGTGCAGCAGGTCGTCGAGGCGGTGATGTCCGCGGAGCAGACGCTTCAGACGGCCATCGCCATCCGTGACAAGGTGGTCGCGGCTTATCAAGAAATTGCTCGGATGGCGATTTAAGGAGATTGAAATGAGAGCGCTCGCGATCGCTGCCACGGGCATGAATGCACAGCAGCTTAATGTCGAAGTCATTGCCAACAACATCTCGAACGTGAACACCACCGCCTTCAAGGGAGCGCGGGCGGAATTCACGGATCTTCTCTACCAAACCGAGCGGTCCCAGGCTATTCCCAATCAGGCCGGATCGAGCCCGGTTCCTGAGGGAGCCATGTTGGGTCTCGGCGTTCGCACGGCTGCAATCCGGAATCTGCATCGGCAGGGATCGCTGACGAATACATCGAACCAGTACGATCTTGCCCTGAATGGTCGCGGCTGGTTTCAGGTCAACGCGCCCAGCGGTGAAATCGTCTACACGCGCGCGGGATCTTTCAACAAGAATGGCGACGGGCAGCTCGTTACCCTCGACGGCTACACGCTCAACCCGCCGATCATCATTCCGGCGAACACGCTTGACGTTACGATCAACGAATCCGGCGAAGTCTTCGCCAAGGTCGACGGACAGGCTCAGCCTCAGAATCTGGGTCAGCTGACGCTCGCGAATTTCGCCAACGACTCCGGTCTGGAACCGATTGGCAGCAACTATTATCGCGAGACGCTGGCCTCCGGTGCGCCGGCGGTGGGCATTCCATCGGACCCAGGATTCGGCAAGATCCATCAGGGTTATCTTGAGGCTTCCAACGTCGATCCGATCAAGGAGATCACAAACCTGATTTCCGCTCAGCGCGCCTTCGAGATGAACTCAAAGGTGATCCAAGCCGCGGACGACATGGCCGGAACCGTTTCCAAGGGCATCCGCTAAAGCTGGAAGCTGGGTGATAGTCTCATGAAGCATCTCTTTCATCTTGCTCTCACGGCATGCGCCGTAGCCCTGGCAGGCTTCCAGGCTGTCAGGGCCGAGGAGCGCGTTCTCCCGGTTCCCTCGGTCACCATTTATCCCGGCGATACGATCAATGAATCGATGCTCAAGGATCGGACATTTCCGGAGAACTACCGCTACCGGACGGCTGTCATCGAATCCCCCCGGGTTCTCGCCGGCAAGATGGCGCGTCGGACTCTCTTACCCGGAGAGCCGATTCCGATGAATGCCGTCGACGATCCCAAGCTCGTGACACGCGGCGTCCAGACTCAGATCATGTTCGAGGAGGGCGGACTGTCGATCATGGGAATCGGCATCCCGCTGCAATCCGGCACTCTGGGTGAAACAATCCAGGTCAAGAATGTCGATAGTGGCCGGATCATTACAGGTCGGGTTCAGCCGGATGGCCGGATTCGGATCGGATTTTAGTGATGCTCCGCACGATCCTTTTCCTTCTCGCGGTTCTTGCCTCTTTCCAAGTCCATGCCGCGACACGCATCAAGGACGTGGCCGCCGTTCAAGGCGTGCGCGACAACCAACTCATCGGCTATGGCCTCGTCATGGGCCTGCAGGGAACCGGAGACACGCTTCGAAATTCCCAGTTTACCGAGCAGTCTCTTCAATCGATGCTGGATCGCATGGGCGTCAATGTCCGCGACATCAACCTGCGGACCCGCAACGTCGCGGCTGTTATCGTCACGGCTGACCTTCCTCCCTTCGTGGGAGCAGGATCGCGCATCGACGTGACGGTCACATCGATGGGCGATGCGACCTCGCTGAAGGGGGGCACTTTGATGCTCACGGCCCTGCAGGGCGGCGATGGACAGGTCTATGCCGTCGCGCAGGGTGCGATTGCCGTTTCCGGCTTTTCCGCGCAGGGCCAGGCCGAGACGCTCACTTCAGGCGTGGCGACGGCAGGGCGCATTCCCAATGGTGCTCTGATCGAGCGGGAAGTCCAAGGCGGATTCAATGCCGTCGGTCCCTTGGCTTTCGAGCTCAAGAACCCTGACTACAAGACCGCTACGCTGATCACCGATGCGATCAACCAATATGCCCAGCAGCGCTATGGCATTCGCGTCGCATCTCCGCGCGATTTCCGCACGGTTGTTCTGCAAAAGCCGAAGAATGTTGCCGCGACCCGATTCATTGCTGAGTTGGGCGATCTCGAGATCAGGCCGGACACGCCGGCGCGGATCGTGGTGGATCAACGGACCGGGACGGTCGTAATCGGAAAGAACGTTCAGATCTCGACGGTGGCGATCACCCATGGAGCTCTGACGATTCGCGTGACCGAAGCTCCCGAAGTGGCGCAGCCGGATCCATTCTCCTTCGGACAGACCGTCGTCGTGCCGCGCACTCAGATCACAGCTACCGAGGAGCGGGTGCCGCTCGCCATTGTCCGGGGGGCGGATCTGCAGACGCTCGTTAAGGGACTCAACCAGATGGGTCTCAAGCCGTCCGATGTCATCGCCATCCTCCAGGCCGTGAAGACGGCCGGCGCCCTTCAAGCCGAACTGGTGATCCAATGACCGCGACCAAGATCATCAAATCTCTCCGACAGACGGCACTCGTCGCTGGCGTGTTTCTCGGGACGGCTGGCCACCAAGCCGCCCTGGCACAGGATGTCAAGGCGGATACCAGGAACAATCAATACTGCGCCAATATCGCCGATGCGGCGTCCGATGCGCGCTTTGCACTCCAGAAGCAGGCTCTCGCCGATATGGAGAAGGAGATCGAAGGTCGTCTCAAGGTCCTGGAAGCCAAGCGCGCCGAATATGAGGAATGGCTGCGCCGCCGGAACGAGGTCCTGGAGAAGGCGGACGAGACCATCGTCATGATCTACTCGCGCATGCGTCCAGATGCGGCCGCCTTGCAACTCACCAATATGGATGAGGAGATTGCGGCGGCAGTTATCGCCAAGCTCAATCCGCGAGTGGCGAGCGCTGTCCTGAATGAAATGGAGCCTGGCCGCGCCGCTCAGCTGGCGAATGTCATCACCGATGCCCCCAAGCGGGACAAGAACACCGTGAGGCAGAATTGAAACATCTTTTCCTGATTGCCGGTCTGTGCTTTCTTGGTGCTTGCGCGACGCGGCCTGAGGAGATCGGCCGCGAGCCAGCAATGACGCCCGTCGGTTCGGGCGTCGTCGTCGACCGTGAACCGCTGCCTCATCTGTTCAAAGCCACCGGCCGGACTGCGGCGAACTCCACCTGGAGCAATGCCAGCGCCGATCTCTTCACGAGCCCGCGGGCAAGGCAGGTCGGTGATATCGTCACGGTCAATATCCAGATCGACGACAAGGCTGAATTCGACAATGCGAGCGATAGGTCGAGGCAGTCCTCGATCAGCGCGGGATTGGCCTATGCGTTCTCCTTCAAAGGTTGGAACTCCGACGGAACCGGAGACATCGGTCTCGATTCATCCTCCTCCTCGACTGGCCAGGGAACGATCGATCGATCGGAGAAACTGCGCCTTTCCGTCGCCGCTGTCGTTAATGAGGTTCTGCCGAACGGAAACGTCGTGATCAGCGGGTCGCAGGAAGTGCGCGTGAACTATGAGCTCCGCATCCTGAACATTGCCGGGATCGTGCGGCCGCGGGATATCTCGCCGAAGAACACGATCAGCTATGACAAGATTGCGGAGGCTCGAGTGTCCTATGGCGGTCGCGGACGCCTGATGGAAGTCCAGCAGCCGGCCTATGGGCAGCAGATCTACGATGCCGTGGCGCCCTTCTAACCAGATCCTTGGGACGAGAGAAGAATGGCCAAAGCTTTAGAACTTCCAGCGCCTTCCGGGAGCGTGTCGAGCAAAGAGGGGTCGCTCCGCTGGCTCCTGACACTCGGCCTCCTGACCCTCCTGTCCGCCGCCATCGGCGGAGGCTTTGGCTTGGTCATGGTGTCCGGAATTCAGAGGCAGGTCGAGGAAAAGTACAAGGCTCTGCATCAGAAGACCGAGATCGTCAGCCCCTATACGGGCAACATTGCGATCAAGAAACTCGCCCCGGTCGTGACCAACCTGACGGGCTCGGAAAGCGACTGGGTCAGGATCGAGGCGTCGATTGTTTATAAGCCGCGTGACGAACAGCATCCCGATGTCTTGGTGTCCGAGACGAGGCAGGACATCCTGTCTTATATCCGCACCATGTCATTGGCACAGATCCAAGGTCCGAGCGGTCTCCTCCACCTGCGGGAGGATCTCAATGAGCGTGCGAGATTGCGCTCAAAGGGCGTGATCCAGGAATTGGTGCTTGAAACCCTGATTGTTCAGTAGGAAGCAGTCTTTGGCGCATTCGCAGTTCATTTGGCGGATGCCTCTCCACTTTCTTGAAAGACATAGTGACCGATGCCCCTCCGTTTCATATTCGCCAGTGCATTCTTCCTAGCGGCAACGAGCGCGCACGCCCAGATCGCCGGCCTCGAATCGCTCATTCCCGCCGGCGACGGTGCGGTCAGCGGCCGGATCATTCAGCTTGTCGTCCTCCTGACCGTTCTATCCCTGGCGCCTGGCCTGCTGATCATGGTGACCAGCTTCACCCGGTTCGTCGTGGCCTTCTCCTTTCTGCGTTCCGGCCTCGGTCTCCAGAGCACGCCTGCCAACCTTTTCCTGATCAGCCTGTCCTTGTTCATGACCTTCTTCGTCATGGGGCCGACCTTCGACCGGGCTTGGAATGACGGGGTCAGGCCGCTGACCGAGAATCGCATCTCCGAGGGCGAGGCGTTTACCAAGACGACGGAACCTTTCCGCGAGTTCATGCTGACTCATGTGCGGCCCAAGGATCTCCAGATGTTCAGCGACTTGGCCGCGGTCAACTATCCCAAGCCCAACGAGGGGGAGAAGATCGATTTGCGGATCCTGATCCCCGCTTTCATGATCTCCGAACTGCGGCGCGGGTTCGAGATCGGCTTCCTGATCGCATTGCCCTTCCTCGTCATCGACATGATCGTGGCGACTCTGGTGATGTCCATGGGCATGATGATGATGCCCCCAACCGTCCTGGCGCTACCGTTCAAGATCCTGTTCTTTGTCCTGATCGATGGCTGGAACATTCTCGTGAGCGGCCTGGTGCGATCATATTTCTGATCGTCCTCGTTTCACGGTAATGCGCAATCTTGGATGCCAAAGGACAAGCAGCAACCTTCGCACAAGGTTGACGACGCACAAGTGATCTCGACACTTCCCACCAGTACCGAGATTCTCTATGCCTGGTCGTCAACACGCTGAAAGATTGTGGAGTAGTTTGATGCTGCTGGGCGCCCGCCGCCTGGCTGCCTTGGCCGCGATCGGTCTTGCTGTTTTCCTGTCCGTCGGCATCGGCGCCTATTATCTGAGCCGGCCCGCCCAAGAAACGCTCTATACGGGACTTGACCGTGAGGATGTCGGGCGGATGGGAGCGGTCCTGAAGGACGCAGGCATTCCCTTCGATGTGAGCGCCGACGGAACAGCCCTCCTCGTCAGCTATGGCAATACGGCCCAGGCCCGGATGCTGCTCGCTGAGAAGGGACTGCCGCACAGCACGAAATCCGGTTACGAGCTGTTCAACGATCTCGGCTCGCTCGGTCTCACCTCCTTCATGCAGGAAGTCACCAAGGTGCGGGCCCTCGAAGGCGAACTTTCCCGCACGATTCAGGGCATGAAGGGAATCAAGGCCGCACGCGTTCACATCGTGTTGCCGGATCGCGGCTCCTTCCGCCGTGAGCAGCAGCCGCCTTCTGCCTCCGTCGTGATTCGTACCGTTCCCTCCGATGATGCATCGTCCGCGCAGGCGATCAGGCATCTGGTGGCAGCCGCCATCCCGGGCATGGCGGTCGACAAGGTCACCGTCATGAATACGGATGGCACGCTTCTGATGTCCGGTGATGATGCCGCCAACGCCGCGACCGGCAAGATGGCCCGGCTCGAAAAGACCGTCGGCCTGGAAATCCAGGACAGTGTGCGCCGCACGCTTGCGCCCTATCTCGGGACCGGCAACTTCGAAGTCAGCGTGGCTGCCCGTCTGAGCACGGATAAGGTCAGCACCAACGAAACGATCTTCAATCCCGAATCGAAGGTCGAGCGCTCGACGCGCACGATCAAGGAAACCGAAGTCTCGCAGAACAGGAGCGGCCAGAAGCCAACCACTGTTCAGCAGAACCTTCCCGATGAGAACGTTCGGGGGGATTCCAGTGACAGCTCGAGCGAGGACAATCAGCGGCGCGAAGAGCTGACGAACTATGAGATTTCGTCCAAGACGGTCCAGACGATCAGTGACGGCTATCAGATCAAGAATCTCTCCGTAGCCGTTCTGGTGAACAAGTCCCGTATCGCGTCGCTGCTCGGCGATAGCGCAACGCCTGCCGAGATCGATGCGAAGATCGCAGAGATCGAGCAGCTCGTGTCATCCGCGGCAGGCTTCAGCAAGCCCCGCGGCGACCAGATCAAGGTTGCCGCTGTCAGCTTTGTCGATGACGGTGGAATGCTTCAACCGGTGCCGGGTCCATCGCTGACTGAAATCGTCATGCGCCAGTTCGGAACGGTTGTGAACGCCCTGACCATCCTGGCTCTATGCGCCATGATGATCTGGTTCGGCTTGCGTCCCGCAGTGCGGATGCTCATGGCCCGTCATCAGGCCGAGCTCGAGCTCCAGCGTGAGCAGGCGGCGGCGCTGGCTGCGGCCGAGGCTGAGGAAGCCCTCGAAGCCAGAAAGGAAGCTGCTTTGCAGATTGCTTCCGAAGCGGATGAACAGAACTTGATCGAGATGCCGCGGACTCCGCAGCGGAAACTGGAGCAGATCATCGAACTCAGTGAGGAGCAGGCCGCCGCCGTTCTGAAGCAGTGGCTCGGACGGGAGGCCGCGTAATGGCGGGCACGATAGCGAGACTTTTGGCGGACTTCTCAAATCCAGCCTCTGGCGCTCCTTCGGGAATCGGTCTCCTGCGCGCCGTCAAGGTCACGCCCGATCCTGAGCCGCCGCAGCCCCCGCCGCCTATCGTTGATCGGCAGGCAGAGCTCATCAAGTCTGCAGAAGCCAGAGTCAGGACTGAGGAAAGAGAGAGAGCTCACAGAGAGCTTGAGGATGCCATTGCCGCTGAAAGGGGCCGCCATCTGGAGGAGATGAATGATCAGCGGACGATCTGGGTCGAGCAGCAGGCGCTGCAGATGTCGGCTCAGATCTCAGCGGCGGTCGAGCGCATCGAGGAGAACCTCTCGGAGAGAGTTGCAAATATCCTCAGGCCTTTTGTCTCGGAAGCTTTCCGTCAGCAAACTCTTGCCGAGTTCAAGGATGTCCTTGCGACGCTGCTTTCCGGGCGAGATGCAAGACTTTTGAGGATCTCCGGGCCGGAAGATCTTCTCTCGACCATGAAGTCGCATCTTGGACATTACGAGAGTTTGATAGAGTTTCTTCCGAGCGAGCACGTTGAGGTCAGTGCCGTGGCGCAGGATACGCTTGTTCAAACGCAATTGCATTCCTGGTCGGTTCGGTTGGCCCAGGCGTTAGAAAGCTGATGATCGATGGCGAATTCAAATAAGCAGGAGATCGTCATCGTTCGCAGGAACGACGATGGCGAGGATATCGTCAAAGGAGGCGCATGGAAGATTGCCCATGCAGACTTCATGACGGCCATGATGGCGTTTTTCCTCGTGATGTGGCTCATCAGTCTGACCGATGAGGAGACCCGAAGCGGCGTTGCCAATTACTTCAATCCAGTCCAACTGGCCGAGTCGACTCCGAACAAGAAGGGGCTCGACGACCCACAGAACGTTCCGCCTGACAATGAAACGGACAACACCAAGGACGGCAAGGAGAAGGGAAGCGGCGAGGGGACGGGTGGCAAGTCTCACCAGTTACGGAAGCCCCGTTTCAAGGAAGGGGCTCTTTTCCAGGATCCCTATGCCGTTTTGGCCAAGATCGCCGATGAGATCGAAGCAAACCCCCACGACACTCTTGGTGCCGATGTCACTCCAGGCGAGAGCGATGTGCCTGGCCTCAAGGCAGGGGAGGCCTTCAGGGATCCGTTCGATCCCCTGTATTGGCAGGTCGCCCCGGTCGAAGAACTGAAAACGGACACACCTTCGAAGCCGGGAACCGCAGCGCCAGCTCCTTCGAAGGCCGTCATAGATGCCATCACGGCTTTAAGCCGGAAATCTCCGACTGACGGCAAACCGGACTCAAAGACCTCTGTGCCGAATGAAGGTCAGGAGCGCCAGCCGAATGGCACGTCTTCTGATTCAGGCGGTCAGGCATCGAATGTCGATCCGAATGCGGCCACGATGGCGGACCTGAAGGCCGCAGAGCTGAAGAGGGAAATCCTGAAGGCTGTCCAGCCTTCGAAGGATGTCTCACCGCAGCCGCACATCGAAGTGCGCCGGACCGGTGCGGGAACCCTGATCAGCCTGACGGATGATTTCGACTTCACGATGTTTGCCGTGGGCTCCGCCGAGCCGCATTCAAAGGTTGTGAAGGCCATGGCCGAGATCGCGAAAATTCTGCAGTCACGCCCGGGCAAGATCGTCATCCGCGGCCACACGGACGCCCGGCCTTTCAAATCGGCCAATTACGATAACTGGCGGCTGTCCCATGCGCGGGCCCAGATGGCGCTCTACATGCTCGTTCGCGGTGGGTTGAGCGAGAGCAGAATCGTGCGGGTCGAGGGACATGCGGATCGTGAGCCGAAGATCCCGAGCGATCCGAATGCGGATCAGAACCGCCGGGTCGAGATCCTTCTTCAGGAGTGATCATGATGAAAGGTCTTTCATTGCCTCTCATTGCGATCTCTTTGCTCCTCGTCGGACAGGCGGCGATGGCTGAGAACACCGCGCCTTCACAGGAAGCTGGAGAGCAGAGGGCCGAGACGGCGTCAGTTCCCAGTCCGGTGCAGCTCGTGCGAACGTTGCATCTGATGCAGGATCAGATTGCGATCGGATCCACCGAGGCTCATATGGGGCAACGCGGCCTGCTCGGAATCCTGGACGACAGATTCATGAATCTGGAGCCGGAGACCTGGCAGACGAGCAAAAATGTTCGAGCAGCGGTGTCCTTCGTCCTCAGCGGCGGTAATCCAGGGATCTTGAGAAAACTGCTGGAACTAGGCTCCTCCGTCATCGCGGAAAATGACCGGCCATTGATTGAGGGCGCACTGGCCTATGTCGAGGGCAGAGAGGAGGCGGCGCAGAATTCGCTGTCATCCCTGGACCCTCACTTCCTTCCTCCGACCCTGGGAGCTCAGTTGGCCCTGGTTCAATCGGCTCTGGTCGTGCGAAAGAATGCTGCGAAATCCGACGAGTTGCTGGACTTCGTTCGACTTCAGGCACCCGGCACGCTCCTTGAGGAGGCGGCTCTGCGCAGGCAGGTCTTCGTGGTGAGCCAGACCAACAATATGGAGAAGTTCCAGTCACTCGCCACCGACTACCTGCGACGCTATCGCCACTCGATCTACGCCGGCAACTTCCGGCAGCGATTGGCCTCCGTGCTGACGCGAATCGATTTCGGGAAGGAGGCTTCGCGCTTTGAAGGGGTCGTGGCGATGATGTCCGAGCTTGAACCGGAAGCAAGACGCGATCTTTATCTTCTGGCAGCGCGCTCATCGATTGAACAGGGATTCACCACCTCGGCCAGATTGCTGGCCGACAAGGCTCAGGAATTGGTAGGATCAGACAAGGCGAGTGCCGTAAGAGCAAGGCTCTATCGTGCGGCATCGTTGATCACGTCGCCTCAGGCCATCGATGGCGCCGTCAGCGATCTTCGCAGCCTCGACCGGTCGGCTCTCGCAGAGAGTGACCTCGGCTTGCTGGATTCTGCCCTCACCATGGCAGGCCAGATACGCAAAATGCCCGACATCCAGGCCCAGCAGGTCGCTCCAGCAAAACCGGAGCTGACCAAGGTCGCAGCCGGGCAGCCGATGGAAGCTTCTGCTTCCGCGCAAGGGCTGGAACAGCTTCACGCGCTATCTAAAGCACGTGACGCCTTAAGCCGCGTCGACAAGTTGATTAAGAACTAGGCGTATGCAAGCCGATGAGCCGATTAGATCTTCTGTCACAGACAACGCCGAGGATTGTGGACACCCAGTCGCGCAACGCATCCGTGAATTCGGACGCCCAAGAGAATTCGGGCAATGCAGCGACATCTGACTTCGGTTCGCTCCTGGATGGCTTTTCAGGGCGCTCGCAGAAGGAGGGTGTCGGCGCGTCTCAGCAGGAGACAGTTCTTCTCGGCAGTGAAACGGACAAGGTGAGTCCGGAACTGGATGGCGCCGAAATCGATCCGCTGCAGGCCCTCCTGCCTGACGTGGCACCGAGCGACGGCTCTACAGGCACGTCAGCGCTTCAGTCGGGAAGTCCCATACTTTCGATTCTGGAGAATCTTCTCCCCCGCATTCTGGTGCAGACCGGGAATGGGGGCAATGCCGATGCAGGACAGTCGGGTGCATCCCTTGCATCTGCTAATTTGGCCATGCCACAGCACGAGGTGGACGAGCTGAGTCCGGCGAGCTCAGGATTGGGATCGAAGCTTGCGGTATCGGTTCAGAACCAGGAAACGCATTTCAGGCCTATTGTCGAAGGGTTAAGCAACTCATCGACTGAGTCAGGCGCGACAGTTCCAGACGAAGGGACAGATCCGACAACGGAAACTCTGCTCCCTGCGAAGCCCAAGGGCGCTGAGATGAAAAGCCAGCTGTCAGGCAATGGCGATGGGTTGAATCAAGCTTTGGCCGATATGGCTGCCGAAGCCGAGGCTGCAAAGAGAAGCGAGGAAGAGGGAATCGTGAAAGACGTTTCCCTGGATCGCGCTTCCGGTCGCGCAGAGCTGCAAAAGCAGTCGCCGGTCGGCGGATCGAAATCGGAAACAGCTTCTCTTCCACCTTCAACACTTCAGCATCTCGCAAAATCCATCATCGAAGATGTCAGGGGACTGACAGAACCTCAACAGCCGTCCTTTCAGCAGGATGGTTTGAATCGGGTCGCCACAGCGAGAGCATCCGCTGGGGTTCTCAGAGTCCTGGATCTTCAGTTGAAGCCGGCGGAACTCGGCCTCGTGACGATCAGGATGCGGCTTGCCGGCGACGGTATCGAAATGGAGATTCAAGCTCAAAACGAGGATACGGCCGAACTCCTGAGGAATGATGCGGAGAAGCTGTCCAGCCTCCTCCGGGTATCCGGTTATCGCCCCGATGCAATCAACATTCAATCTACTGAAGCTGCCTCTCATGACCGCTCTTCATTCCAACGTCCTCAGCAAGGAACTCAGTCACAGGGCCAGGCCTTTGACCAGGGCGCGGCGGCAGGTCAGGGGAACTCCTCGCGTCATCAGGACGAGCGGTATGGCAGAGGTGGGCCGGAACTCCGCAGGGATGGGAAAGAGAGCCTGCCTCCTGGCGGCAGCCGTACTGGCGGGATCTACCTTTAACATTGGGATCGCCACCTCGAGCATGGCGCAGTCTCCAAGCGGCCTATGCGAACGAGAAATGATGCGAGCCTCGTCGAAATATGGCGTTCCCCTGGGCATGCTCTATTCCGTCGGTCTCACCGAAACGGGACGTCGCGGCAGCCTGCAGCCCTACGCCATGAATGTTGAAGGAAAGGCCGTGTTCTCGAGCAACGCGGCTGAGGCAATGCAGCGTTTCCAGGAAGCCAGCAGAGGCGGCGCGAGGCTCATCGATCTCGGCTGCATGCAGATCAATCATCTTTATCATCGTGAGAACTTTCCATCACTGGAAAGCATGTTGAATCCACGCACCAACGTGGAATATGCCGCGCGCTTCCTGAGTGAGCTCAAGACGCGTCATGACACCTGGACGATGGCCGTCGCGCGCTATCACGCGGGGCCGAACAACGATCCGGCACAAAAGCGATATGTCTGTCGCGTCATTGCCAACATGGTCGCAACCGGATTCGGTCAGTGGACCCCAGGAGCCAGAGCTTTTTGCGCGGATGCTCCTGGCTTGAGCAGCGGACAGACGGCTTCGGACGGTTGAGGCAGCGGTATCCAGAGCATCGAATGATGCTCTAGCGTGACATCCTGATTTCCGAGCCGGAGCTGTTCAATGTTCCGGCAAGCGCGGCCTCCGCTCCTGACAAGCGGGCAACCAGCTGGCCGCGCGAGAAAAGGATGACCTGGTTCTCGCGGAAGCTCCAACCGTTCACGCTCCGCATGGTCTCATGCGTACACCCTTGCGTTGAGGCCTTGTAAAGATCCAGAGACGGGACGCTGGAAAGCTGCACCTTGCAGGAGGACGCGCCGACGCGAGCATTCCAGGTTCCTGCGTAGGAAGAAGCGCGTTGAGGTGCCGTGAAAATGCCCGGAGGGCTCGACTGGCTATCAGCAGGGGCTGGGCCTGCCGCGCGTGATGGTCGATCGGGCGTAATCGGCGTCGGGGCGGCCAGGATGACCTGATCTGAAGGGGGCGCGATGCCGATGTCCTGGGTCGTGGGGGCAGGACCTATATCCGCTTCAAGATGGACTTCGCGCCGTCTTTCGGGGCGCGCTATGTCGAGTTCGATCGGATTGGCCGCAGCGATAACGGGGCCGCCGATCGCATATTCGGGCGATGCGGGCAGCCGCCCGCCCCATGGTGCGGAATATTCCGGGTAATTCCGACGGACATGTCCAGGCCCCCAAGGTCCTTGACTGTATGAGGCATCGGTCGAGTTGCAGCCCGAAATCACCCCTGCCACTGCCATCAGACTCGCCGCTGTCAGAAGTTTGTTTTGCATTGAATCGGTCTGTGATCGTCCTGCGCTCAATGGCGCACGGTTCCGGCAAGGCAGTAGGACGACTTGAACCGGGATGGCAGTGGCCGCAAGCGGGCGGATGAAAGAATCCTCTCAAAGGAAGATGGATTGAAATCCGCTTTGTGGAATGTTGCGTCCAAGAGAACTTTGTTGATCTTTACGCCGATGTAATAGTTGCCGAAGATGAGCTGGAAGAAGACCGTGATGGAATCATGTACGAATTCCATTTCGAGAACGATACACGACGAATCTTCTTGTCCTGAATTTACGTGAGCGACATAGCCGTAGGATAGCGTTTCGCCCTTGAAATAGAGTTCGGTGGACGACGTGATCATCTCGTCCATATTGCCGTGCAACTGATTATCGGCATAGAAGCGAATGATCTCAGCATCTGCAAGGCAGAAATCGGCGATGACATCCTTGATGTTGCACGCCAAGACCTCTTCGAAGGCTTGAATGTCCCAATGCTCTCTCAATGGAGCAGCAACTTCGACGACGCGAAGGCCTCTCATTTCGACCTCGTGAGAATGTAGAACAGGATCTGAGCGACGGCTTTATAGAAGTCGGGAGGAATCATCCGATCGACCTCAACATGATCGTACATGGATCTTGCGAGAGGCTTGTCTTCGATCACCGGGATGCCACTTTTCTCGGCAATCTCACGGATCTTCAGTGCGATGAGATCCTTGCCCTTGGCGACGACGACCGGAGCGCTCGCCTCGCTGCGCTCGTAGCGCATGGCAATGGCAAAGTGGGTCGGATTGGCGATCACGAAGGTAGCCTTGGGAACCGCGGCCAGCATTCGCTTGCGGCTCAGGTCCTGAGCCAAGGAGCGCATCCGCGCCTTGACCATCGGATCGCCCTCCATCTGCTTATACTCTTCCTTAACCTCCTGCTTCGTCATCTTCAGATCGCTGTGCCATTTGAAACGGGCCCAGAGCAGATCCGCCGCAACAAGGACGATCGTCGCAATGGCGATGGCGGAGACAAGACGCATTGCCATGGTCAACATCAACTCCGGAAGGAGGGAGGGATCGGTGAACATGGCATTCAGAACCTTATATTGCTCCGACTTCAGAAGCAGGAGGCTGACGATTGTCATCGTTGCGAATTTGAACAATGACTTTGAAAATTCCACTAAACCCTGGCGGCCGAAGATCCGCTTCCACCCGCTCACAGGTGAAATTCTGTTCCACTGCGGTCTGATCCGCTCGGAGACAACGGATGGCACATTCTGCAATATCGATGCAGCAAGACTGCAGCTTGCCAGAATGATAATGATCGGGAGGAGGAATGCACCGACCTCAAGGGCTATTGCCTGGATCAGCGCAGCCGCGTCCGGCCCGGATTCAAGGCGAAAGTCCTGCGGACGATTGACGAAGAGCGACAGCTTCTCGGTCAGGGTCTTGGTGGTGCTGCGCGCCGAGAACGCGAGAACGAGAAGAATTCCCAGAATAGAAGCGAACATGGGCGCTTCTCTCGAAAAGGGAATGTTTCCCTTTTCGAGAGCTTCGCGAACCTTCTTATCGGAAGGCGCTTCTGTTTTGCTGTCCTTATCGTCCGTATCAGACATGATCCGAGGTTCGACTGCTAGAGCATCGGACCCAACAGTGGGAACCACTTTTGGGATCTAACCCGATGCTCATTTCTTGGGCTTGCGCCTCGTTGGTTACGAAAAGCGGGTCCACTTTTCACTGGCGTGGCCCTTCGGGCGCAGATGCGGACCTATGGTTCCGCACGTCGCGCTAGAAGTAGGCTTCATCCTCGGTTTCTGAGTTGATGACGATCTCCCCTCGACCGGCCATCTCCAGCGCGAGATCCGTAATAGTACGTCTGGCCTCCGCGATGTCGCGGTGAGCGGAGGGCTCCTTGCTGTTGAGCTCGTGCTCGATCATACGGCGAACGCGCGATGAGAGAGCGGTCAGGACGACCTTGCGGAAATCGTCGTTCGTGCCCTTCAGAGCCAGGACGACACGATCCGGAGGCACCTGGTCAAAGAGGGTGGTGCGATCCTTCGGCGTCAGCTTCACGATATCGTCGAAGGTGAAGAGCAGGCCTCTGAGGATCTCCGCCGATTTCGGGCGCACGGACGAGAGGCTGCTCAGGACATCCTCCATGTGGTCCCGTTCCATCTTGTTGATGATGTCGGCGATCTTCGCGTGCGTGTCGGCCCCGGCGTTCTTTGAGAAGTTCGCCATGAAGTCCTCATGCAACGTCTTCTCGATGTTCTTCATCGTCTCGTCGACGATGGGTTTCATGCTCAGCATGCGCCGCATGAGATTGTTTCGCAGCGGTTGCGGCAACTGCGTCATGACCTTCGCGGCACAGGACGGCTTCACTTTCGACAGGATGAGCGCCGCCGTCTGCGGATGCTCCTTCATGAGATAGGAGGCAATCGCACTCTCACTGACGGTCGATATACGCTCCCAGATGCTTCTGTTCGCGTTTCCGACGACCTCGCTCATGATGCTGGCGATCTGCTCCGGGCTCAGAATTCCCGTCAGCAGCTTTTCGATATGAGCCGCACCTCCGACCAGGTCCGCGCCGTCGGTGAAGTTCGATGCGAACTCCTCAACCAATTGCTCGATCTGGGTCGGAGATACCGGCCCAAGTTGAGCAGCGGATTTGGTGACAAGGCGAATCTCCTCCTCGCTGAAGTGCTTGAGGATCCTGCTCGCAGCAGGCTTTCCCATAGCAAAGAGGAGGGTTGCGACGCGCTCAGGTCCTTTCAGAACCTTTGTGCCATTCGCCTTCATGGGAACGTGAGCGACCATGTCGTGAAACCAACTTAGCCGTTAAGATCGTTGGTAGGAGGACCGACAATTTCGGTCAGTGAGATGCCGAATCGGGAATTGTCGTCTTCGACAACGACGACCTCACCGCGGGCGATGATGCGTCCGTTCACGACGACATCGACCGGTTCGCCGACCCTGTGATCGAGGGGCACGATCGCGCCTCGCCCGAGCTTCATCAGATTGGCAACAGGCATCGTTGCGGAACCGAGGACAACCTGGATCGTGACTGGAATGCGCAGGATCGAGTCGAGATTCTTTCCGCCACCCAGCTTGTCGTCGTGCAGAGAGGAGCCTTCAAAGGCGTTCTCCTGCTGCCACACTGCCTTGTCTTGGGGTTTGGGCTCGAAGGGATTCGTCATCGGATTGGGCCTTATGAGTGAGATGTGCCGGAGTATGACTGCCTTTGCAGGCGGGCCTCTTGAGTGAGGTGCTCAAGCCGCGTAGCAATGGCCTGGGCTTCCTCGATGCGCTGACTGAGAAGAACGAGGGTCTCTTTTCCCTCCGCGCCGAAGCTCGCCACGGCGTTTTGGGCGGTCATCAGCGCGACTCCGGTTTTGTCGAAGATCTGCTGATATTCGGCATGGTAGCGATCAAGCCTCTTGAGCTTTCGATACATGACCGCGACCATGACGGCAGTCGTCACGAGAGCAAGGAACAGGATTGCGTTAGCGAGGGAGGACATCATCCAGAAACTCTTTTTCCTGGTCGATGAGTTCATCGACCTTCAGAACATATGATCCCTCCGACTGCCCGATATGACACCAGAAGAGACCCTGCTGATTGCTTTCAAGCTTGACGCGGCTGCGCGGGGTTGCCTGCAGTTCGATGACGTCCCCGATCTTGAGATCGGCGATCTCGCCGAGTGACAGGAAGCGCTCTTCGAGAACCGCCTTGAGCGTGACCTCGGTCTTCTTCACTTCCGTGGCGATTTGCTTCATCCACCGCGGGTCGCGGCCTGACGATTCGCCGGTCACCACATGGGAGAGGGCTTTCCGCATCGGGTTGAGGACCGATTGCGGAATGATGACGAACATTTCGCCGCCGCGGTTGAGCGCCTGGAGAAGGAACTTGGCTGCGACAGCCTGATTGTTCCGCCGCCCGATGACGGCAAAGTCCATACGGGTCTCGATGCGCTCGAGCTTGAATTTCGTGTCGACGATCAGCGAGAATGATGCCTGCAGAGCCTTGGCGACCTGCTCGAAGAGCGTTTGAGCCATCCTGAGCTCGATGTTCGAGAAGCCCCGCGCTTCCTCCACCGGCGGTTCTGAGCCATCGGAGCCGAAGAGCACCTCCACCATCGTGTAGATGAAGTCACGGTCGAAACCGATTAGGATATGGCTATCCCACTCCGGAGCATGAAAAATTCCCGCGACGGCGTTCGCTTCGTACATCTCCAGGATTTCGGTGATGCGCCCGCTCTCGAGCCCGCTGAGCGAGTAGTACATGGGCGATGCCGCCATGTGGCGCAGGTGCTCGGCGCAACTGGTCGACATGCGGTCAAAGATCACATGAAGCATCGGCAGGCGATCGAGAGAGAGGCCTGCGGCATCCAGAAGCATGTCGCGAATGTCGGTGGCGCTTTGTGCTCCGCTCATCATCACGCGGCCTCTTTCAGGTCTTCGGAACGGCCACCGGTCGTCGTCGCGGTTTCAACTTCGTCGATGGTCGGGCGATACTCCACGGAGATGCCCTTACGGCCATGTTCCACGGCGATCTGGGGGAGGGCGCCGTTCATGTAGGCGATGAGAGCCTGCTTGACGATGACATAGACGCGGGTCTGTTTTTCGCGAGTCGACTTTACCTTGTTCGCTAGCGGCGACAGGAATGCGTAGGAGATGAAGATGCCGACGAAGGTTCCGACTAGCGCGGAAGCAATCAATCCGCCCAGAATCGCGGGTGATTGATCGATGGCGCCCAGAGCCTTCACGATTCCCAGCACGGCTGCAACGATGCCGAGGGCCGGAAGCGCCTCCGAGACGGTATTGATGGAATAATAGGGCTTCAGGCGATCACGCTTGAGAGTCCCGATTTCCTCTTCCATGAGAGCCTCGATCTCATGAGGGCGTGCATTTCCAATGATGATCAGCCGTGCGTAGTCGCAGATGAAGAGCGTGAGGTCCTTATCCTTGAGAACGTTCGGAAAAGCCTTGAAGATCTCCGATTCTTCGGGCTGATCGATATGGCCTTCGACCTCGTTGCGGGGCTTGTTCTTCAGTTCCCGCATGAGGGCATAAAGAAGCCCCAGGATCGAAAGATAATGATCTCTCTTAGGGACGGTGCCGGAAATCGCCTCGCGCGCGGCCCGACCCGTGTCCTTCACCAGAGACATGGGGTTCGCGATGATGAATGTGCCGATCGCGATGCCGCAGATGATCACGTATTCCCAAGGCTGCCAAATCACAGCCAAGTGACCGCCCATGGCGACATAGCCGCTCACGAGCGAGCCAATGGCGACTGCCAATCCGATCAAAACGCCCAAAGTTGTGGTCCCTTTTGTGAAAGTCCAACCTGTTGAGGATGTCTTAAGCGCGGAGGCTTGCGCGAAGCTGGAAACAGGGGAGCAAGCCTCGTGCAAGGCTGTTCGATTACCCCTCGGCCAGGTTCATGCGGCAGACAGATGTCGCGCCATCAGGGCCGGCCTCGCAGGCTGCCCTCATGAGAGAAAGGCCGGAGCTCCTCGATGCAATCTTCGCTTTATGTTGCGCTGTCCGCCCAGGTGGCCATGGAAAAGCGCCTCAACACGATTGCGAACAATGTTGCAAACATGAACACGGGCGGATTCCGGGCGGACGAGGTGAAGTTTGAGGAAATTCTCTCGCTCGCAGCGAAGGAGAACGTGTCCTTCGCGTCCTCCGGGCAAAACTTCGTGTCGCGGCGGACCGGCCCTATCACCAAGACCGACAATCCGCTCGATGTCGCCATTCAGGGAGAGGCCTGGTTCGCCTTCAATGGCCCCAATGGAACGGTCTATACCCGGGATGGCCGCTTCAAGATGAACGAGAACGGCGATCTTCTGACCGTCGAAGGCTATCAGGTTCTTGACGCCGGCGGCGCACCCATTGCCCTCGATCCCATGGCAGGTTCTCCGACCGTCAGCCGTGACGGCACAATCATGCAGGGAACCAACCAGGTTGGAGCGATCGGTCTCTTCAATCTGAGAAATGACAGCAAGCTCAGCCGCTTCGGAAATTCTGGTGTCATATCCAACATTCCGGGTGAAGTCGTTCAGGACTTCAACTCTACCGGAGTTCAGCAGGGTTTCAGCGAAGGATCGAACGTCAATCCCGTTCTGGAGATGACGAAGATGATCGCGGTCCAGAGAAATTTCGATAGCGCGGCGACGACGATCCAGGAGAGCGAGTCGACCCTCATGGATGCCATCCGGACCCTTGGCCCCAGCTCCTGATGGCAGCGATGAACGCTCTCCAAAAGCTTGAAGAATTCGTTCTGACCGAAGCCCTCGGGCGGCGGAAGATTCAGATCAGCGGGACCATCCGCGAGGTGAATCCCAGCTATTACCGGGTTTCGGGATTGTCGCAGTTCGTGAAGCTCGGGGACCGTGTCGGCTTTGCAGCTCGAGGAAAGACGCAGACCGGAGAGGTCGTTCGCATCGATGACGGCGGCATTACCGTCAAACCCTTCAATGGGCGCATCGAGACCGGTATCGGAACGCCTGCCTTCATTGTGAGCGATACCGGCTTGAGCCCCGATCACAACTGGCGGGGGCGGGTCATCAATGCTCTCGGTGAGCCGTTGGATGATCTGGGACCTCTCATTCCGGGTCACAAGCCGGTACAGAACGACGCTGAGCCACCGTCCGCCATGACGAGAGCGAGGGTCAAGACGCCTCTGAAAACCGGCGTCAAAGCCATCGACCTGTTCACGCCGATCTGCCAGGGGCAGCGCATCGGCATTTTCGCGGGTTCCGGCGTCGGCAAGTCCACGCTGCTGACAATGCTTGCCAAGTGCGAGGGCTTTGACACGATCGTCGTCGCTCTGGTCGGGGAGCGCGGCCGCGAGGTGCGGGAGTTCCTGGAAGGGCCCATTCACGCGAACCTGCATAAATCGGTCATGGTGGTGTCGACCGGGGACGAGAGTCCGATGATGCGGCGCCAGGCTCCGAGAACGGCAGTGGCACTCGCCGAATACTTCCGCGACTGCGGCGATTCGGTTCTGCTCATCGTGGATTCCGTGACGCGTTATGCTCATGCCGCCCGCGACGTGGCCCTGGCAGCCGGAGAACCGGCGGTCGCCCGTGGCTATACTCCTAGCGTCTTCAGCGACCTGCCCCGTCTGCTGGAACGGGCGGGGCCTGGGGCGGAGGGAAAAGGCTCCATCACGGGCATCTTCTCCGTCCTCATCGACGGTGACGATCACAACGACCCTGTCGCCGACAATATTCGCGGAACGCTCGACGGTCACATCGTTCTGGACCGCTCGATCGCGGATCAGGGGCGGTATCCGGCCATCAATGTCCTGGGATCGATTTCGCGTCTGGCCGATCATGTCTGGTCCCCGGATCAGAAGGAACTCGTGCGTCGCCTTCGCGGGATGATCGCCCGCTTCGAGGATACGCGGGATCTCCGACTGATGGGCGGCTATCACCCGGGCAACGATCAGGAGCTCGACCAAGCGGTCGTGCTCGTCCCGAAGATCTACGAAGCGCTTCGGCAGGATCCGTCCATGCCTGCCAGCCGTGATGCCTTCATGGATCTGGCGCAGGCCCTCAAGCAATAGAGTTGTTCACGTCCCGCAGCATTGACCCTGGATCGGAATACAGCCTCGCACAAGCGTCATGGTGTTAGGTCCAGTTTGAAACCGTAGGAGCTTCAGATGAGTCTTTATGGCGTTCTTCGTAGCGGCGTTTCTGGCATGAACGCACAGTCGAACAAGTTGGGTACCGTCGCCGAGAACATCCAGAACTCGAGCACGAATGGGTACAAGCGCGCTTCGACGGAGTTCTCATCCCTTATTCTTCCTTCAAGCGAAGGCAACTATAATTCCGGCTCGGTCACCAGCAGGGTTCGCTACACGATCGCCGATCAAGGCCCCATTGCTTACACGACGTCGGCGTCGGATTTGGCGATTTCGGGTAACGGCTTCTTCGTGGTGAGCGACCCAAGCGGATCCCCCTACCTGACGCGCGCCGGCAACTTCGTCAAGGACGGGCGGACGGGCAATCTTGTCAATGCATCCGGGTTCACCCTGATGGGCTACAAGTTGGGAGCGGGAGCCGTTAATCCCTCTCTGAACAGCCTCGACGGTGTCGAGCCGGTCAATATGGCTTCCTTTGCCATGCAGGCAACCGGATCGACGAAGGGAACCTTCAAGGGCAATCTGCCGGATGGCGCGCCTGTCGTTGCACTTCCGGCCGTCAGTAAGCAATCTTCGCTTCAGGTCTACGACAAGGTCGGCAATCCGATCAAGATCGACATTTCTTTGTCGAAGATCAGCGATACTCAATGGAGCATCAGCGTTGCGAATGGAACGAGCGCTGATCCGCTGACCGGAACGACAACGATGACCCTGACCTTCGACGCGGATGGTCAACTGACAGGACCATCCGTGCTGAACTTCGGCAT
The DNA here is from genome assembly GCF_055792825.1 of Microvirga sp. GN3. NCBI lineage: Bacteria > Pseudomonadati > Pseudomonadota > Alphaproteobacteria > Hyphomicrobiales > Methylobacteriaceae > Microvirga > Microvirga sp. GN3. Next base: position 162,904 of record NZ_JBVVAK010000002.1, on the reverse strand, counting down.
TCCCGGCGGCGAACCATTTGCCCTTGATATGGCGGGCATGACGCAGTTGGCCGGCGAGTACAACGTCACGGGTGAGGCGAATGGCAACGCCCCGTCTGCGGTGAAGGATGTCGAGTTTGCCGCAGATGGCACGGTCTATGCGGTCTACGAGGACGGAACCCGGGTTGGCGCCTATCGGATCCCGCTGGCGAATGTGTCGAGCCCGGACAACCTGAGCCCTCGTGCCGGCAACGTCTATGAGACGACCGCTGCCTCTGGCGGCTATCAGGTCGGCTTCCCGGAAACCTCCGGTTTCGGGTCCATCGCATCCGGTGCTCTCGAAGGATCGAATGTCGATATCGGCACCGAGCTCACGGCGATGATCGAGGCGCAGACCAGCTATACGGCGAACTCGAAGGTCTTCCAGACCGGATCTGAACTGCTCGACGTCCTGATGAACCTGAAGCGGTAACTCTTTCACCTTTGCTCAAGGATCATTGATCCATGTCTCTGTCAGTAGCCTATAACACGGCGCGCTCATCGCTGCAGGCATCGCAATCGCAGATGGCGATCGTATCCCGCAACACGTCCGGGGCCTCCGACCCGAACTATTCGCGCAAGATCGCTGCCCTCACAACGACAGGCGGGTATGCCCGCATCACGGTCCTCCGGGCCAGCGATCAGGCGCTCCTGACGAAGATGTTGGAAACAACGTCCGATTCCGCCACCCAGAAGGCCCTGCTTGAAGGGTTGAAGAAGCTCAGTCAGACGGTCGGCGATACGGAATTGGATCAATCCGCCGCGGCACGGGTTGGTGCGCTGAACAGCGCGCTGCAGCAATATGCCAACGCACCCGATAATCCAGTTCTGGCACGGGCATTCGTCAAGGCTGCATCGGACCTGGCGGATACCTTGAACCAGGCCACTGCCACGATCCAATCCGTCCGCCTGGAGGCAGATGGAGGAATGGCCGGCTCGGTTGCCCGGATCAATGATCTCCTTCTCAAGTTCGAAAAGGCAAACCAGCAGGTCGTGAGCGGTTCCGCTCTTGGCGCCGACGTCAGCGACGCCATGGACACGCGCGACGGCCTGATCGCACAGCTGTCCGAGGAGATCGGGATTACGGTCGTGCCGCGCGCCGGCAACGACATCGCGCTGTACACGGATAGTGGTGTGCCGCTGTTCGAACGTACGGCACGGCCGGTGACGTTCAACCCGACGACGGTCTACGGGCCGGCTACGACAGGTGGGGACGTCTTCATCGACGGGATCCGCGTGACGGGACCAGGGGCACTCATGCCGCTGAATTCCGGCAATCTTGTCGGATTGGCGCGCTTGCGGGACGACGTTGCGGTCACCTACCAAAAGCAGCTCGATGAACTCGCCCGCGGGTTGATCCAGACTTTTGCCGAGAGCGATCAGAGCGGCGCGGGAAAGCCGGATATGCCCGGCGTCTTCACTTTCGCCGGTGCCACGGGCATTCCCGCGATGCCTGCGACGGCGGGACTTGCCGGATTGATCCGGGTCAACGATGCCATCGATCCGACAAAAGGCGGCAAGTTCGAGAATATCCGCGATGGCGGAATCAACGGCGTCGACTACGTCTACAATCCGGACGGCAATGCGAACGCCGCATTCTCCGAGCGGCTTTCCTCCCTGACGGAGGGCATGGTCGCCCAGCGCCCGTTCGATCCTAGCTTGGGCTTCGGGCCGACCGCGTCCCTGCAGGGCTTTGCTTCCCTGACCGGGAGTTGGCTGGAGGCCTCACGCCAGAGCGCAAGCCAGAGCGTCGATTATCAGACGACACTCCTCGGACATGCGTCCGAGGCGCTCTCGAATGCGACCGACGTCAACATGGACGATGAGACAGCGCTCATGCTGCAGCTGGAGAAGTCCTATTCGGCCTCGGCAAAATTGCTGTCGGTCATCGACCAAATGCTCAAAACCCTTCTCAGCGTCGTAGGCTAAGCCATGAGAACGACTTTCGTCTCAACAATGTCCCTTTGGAATTCGTCCAAATCGTCCCTGGACAAGCTCCAGGCCAATCTGGTGAAGGCCAACAAGGAGCTCGTTTCCGGGCGCGAGGCCGATGTCGGCCTGAAGCTCGGCTACAAGACGGGAACCACATTGTCCTTGCGTCAGGATCGCGCCGAGCTCGATGCCCTAACCGATAGCAATGCGTCCGCTTTTCTGCGCATCAAGTCGACGACAAAGGCGCTGGATCAGATCAGAACCACTGCGGACAAGCTCATGGAGGCTCTGATCTCCACGCCGATAACCGAAGCAACTGCTAAGACGATCGCGTATCAGGCGAAAGCCAATCTTGCCAACATGATATCGGCCATGAACACCGGAGCTGGTGGTCAATACATCTTCGGCGGCCTGAACTCCCAGGAGAAGCCTCTTAACAGCTATGAGGGCGGAGCTGCGAAAGCCGCTGTGGATGCGGCTTTCGCGGCAGCACCGCCGCTTGGCTTCGGATTCAATCAGGACGCCGCAGCTGTATCGACGATCACTCCCGCTCAGATGGAAGCGTTTCTAGACGGGCCGTTCGCTGATCTCTTCAAGGGTGCCAACTGGCAGAACTGGTCGAACGCCTCAAGTGAGAACATCCAGAGCCGGATCTCTCCACAAGAGAGACTCGAGACGTCCGCCAATGCCAACGATGAAGCGATTCAGAAATTGTCGATGGCCTATACGATGATATTCGATCTTGGCCTTGGCGGGCTCAATGACGAGACGAAAGAGGTCTTGATCAATAAGGCCATCGAAACTTTCTCTGGTGCCACCACAGGCATGACCGGTATGCAGGCGAAGCTGGGAACCGTGCAGGAGAAGATCGAGCAGGCGGGCGAGAGGATGAGCCTGCAGAAAGACATCTTTGACGAAAAGATCATGCATTTAGAAGCGGTCGATCCTGCGGAGGCAAAGATCAGAATCGATCAGCTGTCGACTCAACTTCAAACATCCTACTCCCTAACGGCGCAACTCAAGAATTTGAGTCTGATCAACTTCATCTGATTGTCGGAGTTCAGTAATGTATCGTTTTTCCTACGCAGAAGTTATCGAAGACTCTTCCAGAGAAGGCCGTCAACGTGAATACGAACTCTTTGATCGCGCCATCAACCTGATGAAAGGCGCCGAGGGGAAGCCCTCGCAATCCCCTGAAATGATCGATGCAATCGTTTTCGTTCAACGGCTTTGGACTTTCCTGATCAAAGATCTGGGGCATCCTGACAACGGGTTGTCCGATCAGCTGAAAGGGCAGCTCATTTCCATCGGCCTCTGGGTGATGCGTGAATCGGATCGTGTAGTCCGGGGTGAGCAGAAAAGTCTCGAAGCGCTGATCGATATCAATGCCATGATCCAGGAAGGTCTGAAATGAAAGCCAAAATGCGATTCTCCCTCAAGGCCGGTGAGCGCATCTTTATCAATGGCGCCGTCCTGACCGTCAGTCAGAAGGTAACGTTGAGTCTTCTGAACGAAGCGCGCTTTCTCCTGGAGAGCCATGTTCTCCAGGTCACGGAGGCGACGACCCCGATGCGTCAGCTCTATTTCGTCGTGCAATCTCTCCTGATCAATCCGCAGGAAGCGGGCAAGGTCATGGGTGCGTTCCGCAAGCTGCACGATGCTCTGCTCCAGGTCTCAACCGATGAGGGCGTGAAGGATACCCTGCGCAAGGTCGGCGATCTTGTGGAGGCCGACCGGACATTCGAGGCGCTGAAGCTCATCCGAACCTTGTTCGAGCCGGTCGAGGCTCATCAACCCACACCAGAGGAAGCCGCCGCAGTTCAGGCGGCATAATTAGGAGCCTCACGATGAACGTCTCCTCAGTCTCAAGTGCTTTCACCACGCAGCGATCGACCACGACCGAAAGTTCTTCGACCGTCAACTACGACAATTTCCTGAAGCTGCTGATGGCGCAGATGACGAACCAGGATCCGACCGAGCCCATGAAGTCGACCGACTACATGGCTCAGCTCGCGACCTTCTCTCAGGTCGAGCAGACCGTGAAAAGCAATTCCAAGCTCGATGCCCTGCTAACGTCTTCCGCGTGGTCGCAGGCTGACAGTGTTATCGGTCGCAAGGTCTCGACCGCCGATGGCAAGGTCTCGGGCGAGGTATCCTCCGTCACGATCACCAGCGAGGGGGCCGTCGCAAGGCTCAAGGATGGGACTCATCTCCTTCTCGGCCCAGGCGTTGTTGTGAGCTGACGATGAACGAGGTCGATGCCCTTGAGCTTGTGCGGGCAGCCATTTGGACCGTCATCATTGCTGCAGGACCTGCCGTCGCCGCGGCAATGATCATCGGTATCGTCATTGCCCTCATTCAGGCACTGACGCAGATCCAGGAAGTCACTCTCACCTTCATCCCGAAGATTATCGCCATTCTGGTAGTGGCCCTCGTGACGGGATCCTTCGTCGGGTCGCAGATCTTCGCCTTTACCGAACTGGTTTATGGCCGAATTGTAACAGGGTTCTAAATCGTCGCCGTTGGAACGGCATGCGGGGTGAGGAGCAGCTCCTCAAGGCGGGTTTGCGACCCTCGCGCAAGCTTCATGGTTCATGTGTCAGTCTCACCGTTCATTCGTTGAGCTGACAGGCACATGGAAGCAAGTGAAGTTACAGCCCAAGGGCGCGGCAGGGATTTGGCATTCGCCGGCGCCGTGGTCGGCATCCTTGCCATTCTTTTTCTCCCGATTCCACCGCTTGCGATCGATATGGGTCTTGCCCTCTCGGTTGCGCTGTCCGTCCTGATCCTGATGGTGGCGCTCTGGATTCAGAAGCCTCTCGAGTTTTCCGCTTTCCCGACCGTCCTCCTCATTGCAACTTTGTTGCGACTTGCGCTGAGTATCGCTTCGACTCGTCTCATCTTGTCCGATGGCCACAAAGGCGTCGATGCCGCAGGTCATGTGATCAGTGGCTTCTCCCAGTTCGTGATGAGCGGCGATTTTGTCATCGGCATCGTCGTCTTCATCATCCTGATCACAGTCAACTTCCTGGTCATCACCAAGGGCGCGACCCGTATCGCCGAGGTGGGCGCCCGGTTTACGCTCGATGCCATTCCCGGCAAGCAGATGGCGATCGATGCCGATCTGTCCGCGGGCCTGATCGATGAGAAGGAAGCCCAGAAGAGACGGCGTGAGCTCGAAGAGGAGAGCGCCTTCTTCGGATCCATGGACGGTGCCTCGAAATTCGTCCGCGGCGAGGCTGTCGCAAGCCTGATCACGATCGCGGTCAACATCTTTGGCGGCATCGTCATCGGCGTCACGCGTCACGGTATGCCTCTGTCCAAGGCAGCCGATGTTTTCGTCCAGCTCTCCGTCGGTGACGGACTAGTCAGCCAGATTCCGGCTCTTGTCGTCTCCCTGGCTGCGGGTCTCCTGGTCTCGAAGGGTGGAACGAGGGGGCAGGCACAACAGGCCGTGCTCGGGCAGCTTGGTGCCTATCCCAGGGCCCTCATGGTTTCTGCTGCCCTGATGTTCGTCTTTGCCATCGTGCCAGGTCTGCCGATGATCCCATTCCTGGTGCTCGGCGGCTGCATGGGTTTCATCGCCTATTCGATCCCCAAGCAGAGGGCCGATCAGGAAGCGCAGGCTCAGGCCAAGCTGGCGCAGGAGCAGCAGCAGAACCTTTTGGAATCGCGTGACTCGGTCAAGGAATCTCTGAAGCTCGCCGAGATCGAGCTCTGCCTCGGCAAGCATCTGGCGTCCTATCTTGCGAGCTCGCACGGGGACTTGGCGCACCGCGTCGGCAAGATGCGCAAAAAGTTCGCTCAGGATTACGGTTTCGTTCTGCCGGATGTGAAGCTCTCCGACAGCCTCATGATTCCGCCGAAGAGCTATCAGATCAAAATCCACGGCACCGTCGTGGCGACGCAGGAAGTCCGCCCGGGCGATCTTCTCGTCGTGCTCGGCGATGGCCCAACGCCCGACGTTCCGGGAGATGAGGTACGGGAGCCGGCCTTCGGCATGAAAGCCTTGTGGGTTTCGGACGTCTATCTGAACGAGATCAAGCGACAGGGCTTTCAGGCCGTGGACGGGGCCTCGGTTCTCCTCACGCATCTGAGCGAAGTGATCCGCAACAACCTGCCTCAGCTTCTGTCCTACAAGGACGTTCGCAATCTCCTGGACGGTCTCGATTCCGAATACAAGCGTCTCCTTGACGACATCTGCCCGTCGCAGATCTCCTATTCCGGACTTCAATCCGTCTTGAAGCTCCTGCTGGCCGAGCGGGTCTCCATCCGCAACCTGAGCCTGATCCTCGAGGCAATCGCCGAGATTGCCCCTCACGCTCGCCGGGCCGAGCAACTGGTGGAACATGTGCGGGTGCGGATCGCTCAGCAGATCTGCGGCGATCTCGCAGAGGGAGGCGCCCTGAATGTGCTCCGGCTCGGCAACAAGTGGGATATCGCATTCCATCAGAGCCTGAAGCGGGATGTAAAGGGTGACGTCATCGAGTTTGACATCGATCCGCGTCTCGTCGAGCAGTTCGGAGCCGAGGCATCCGACGCCATCAAGACCCGCATGGGACAGGTTCATACCTTTGCCGTCGTGACGGCGCCGGATGCTCGTCCTTATGTGCGCATGATCATCGAGCGTATGTTCTCGTCCCTGCCGGTTCTGTCGCATCTGGAAATCGCCCGGGGGGTCGAGGTCAACTCGCTTGGTACGATCTCGTGAGCCAGGTAACCCCTGAGATCCTGCTGGGGATCTTCCTGATCTTCTGCCGGATCGGCGGGTGCCTCATGATCGCTCCGGGCTTTTCGAGCAGCCGGATTCCGATCCAGGTGCGGCTCTTTATCGGATTGGCCACCAGTCTGGCGCTGGCTCCGGTCCTTCTGGAGAAAGTTCAGGCCGGCATCACATCTCAGGCTCCTGCCGCGATTCTGGTCTATATCGGGTCGGAGTTGCTGACCGGCCTCCTGATCGGTCTTTTGGGGCGCGTGTATTTCCTGGCGCTGCAAACGATGGTGAGTGCCGTCGCGATGGCGCTGAGCCTCGGCAGCATGCCGGGAACACCGATCGATGAGGCGGAGCCTCTGCCTCCGATCAGTTCCTTCATCATGATGGTGGCGACGGCCGTTCTCTTCCTATCCGACCTTCATTGGGAGCTGTTTCGCGGGCTCATCGCCTCATACTCACGGCTGCCAATGGGGGAGGGTTTCGGCACGAGGCTCTCGCTGACGCAGCTGGTCGACCAGATTGGCGTCGCCTTCGTGCTCGCCCTCAGGATCAGCAGCCCCTTTATCTTGTATTCGGTTATCGTCAATCTGGCGGTCGGGTTGACCAACAAGCTCACGCCGCAGATCCCGGTTTACTTCCTGGCGACTCCCTTCATCATGATCGGTGGATTGCTGATCGTCTACTTTGCCGCAAGCGATTACATTCTCCTTTTCATGGAAGCGTTCTCAACCTGGTTGCGGGACGGGTAGGGTAGATGAAACAGAGAATTCGAAAAATCGACCGCATCCTGAAGGTCCAGCAGCATCTTCAGAAGGAGGCCGAGCTGAAGCTCGCCAATCTTCAGAGGGAAGCGTCGGAGCTCAAGGTTGCCCAGGAGACGCTCATTCAGACGATGAACGATCATGAGACGCTTCACGGCCTCTTCGTCGATGTCGCCGCCAAGCGCCTGCAAGGATTGGCGTCTCAAGCCAGCGCAGTCGAGAAGGCGAAGGCGGTGCAGAAGGTCGTCACCCTTGACAAAGCGATGCAGTCGAAGCGGACGGAGAAGATGCTGTCCGGCCTCAAGGATCAGGACCGCCGGGATGTCGAGAAAAAGGATCTCGCTTCCATTCTTGAGACGCTCGCAAAGGGAAAGAGCGCAAGCTTCCCGTAAGCTAGCCAGGTTACATGTTGTCTCAAGTCGAGAAACTTGAGAGATGCGAGATGGCGATCAGCCCGCCCTCAGATATTGTCAATGACGTCGCGAGGGCAGCAGATCCCGCGCGCTATCAAGCCGCGGCGCAGAAGCTTCTTGATGGCGCGTCTGCCGTGGATGGAGCCAGCTTCGAGGATGCCGTGAAGTCCGTGGCCGGTCAGCCTCTGATGGCGTCCGGTGCCGATGTTTACACCCTCCGGAACTCGCTTCGTAACGACGCTGAGTCAATCAGTGCCACCAAAACGAAGAAGGCCCACCAGGAATTCGAAGCCTATATTCTTCAGACATTCGTCGAGTCCATGCTCCCGAAGGATGCGGAGAACACCTATGGCAAGGGTAACGCCGGATCGATCTGGAAGTCCATGATGGCTGAGCAGATCGGAGCGCAGATTTCGAAGGCAGGTGGCATAGGCATTGCAAAGCAGTTTCTCGGTTCCAGAGATGCAGCCCCGTCATCAGATATCCTAACCGCTCCGCTGGCGCCGAATTTCTCCGGTAAGATTGCACCCCAAAAGATTTGACGAGGTTGGCGGCCGATCATCGCCAGAAAGCAGGAAGCAACATGATGCTGATGAAGTCCCTGGATCGTCTTGAAGAAACTCTGGATATGGAAACCGCTGCTCTCATGGCACGGGACCTATCCAACCTCGAGGAATTCAACCGGCGCAAGAGCCAATGCCTTCTTGAGATCAGCCGAATCGTCCGGACTGCCGAAATCCACACCCTCGATCAGAAGGCAACGAAGCGTCTTCAGGATCTCCAGTCAAAGATCGAGGTCAACCAGGATATTCTGCGGCGTCACATGCATGCCGTGCAGGAGGTCGCGAGCATCATCTCGAATGCGATCCAAAGCGCGGAGTCCGACAGCACCTATTCGGCGCATATGAACAAGGCGGGCTACGGCGCATGATGAAGAACGTCATGGCAGGGTTCTGGGTTTGTGCCGTAACGCTGGCATCCTGCTATGCGGCCGTGACCTGGACCGTCGGCAAGGCACCTGCCGAGGAGAAGGGAAATTACGAAGGGTTGCAGTATAAGAAGCTGCCCCCGATGAATATCCCGATTGTCGCGGAAGGGGCCGTGCAGGGCTATGTGATCGCGAATCTGGTCTTCACGGCTGATGCCAAGACCCTGCGCGAAATCTCAGTGCCGCCAGAGGCCTTCATCCAGGACGAGGTCTTTCGCCATGTCTATGCCGATGAGACGCTCGATTTCAAAAAGCTCTCTCGCTACAACGTCAATGGAATGATCGGTAATGTACGGGAGAAAATCAATAAGCGTTTAGGAGCCGAGATCGTCAAGGAGATCTTGGTCGAGAATTTCAACTTCGTCGATAAATCCGACATTCGCTCCTGATGCCAGCCTTCCATCTGAAGCAGCAGGGCGATGAGGCCTGGGAATTTCTTTCATGAATTATTGCCTGATCATTGATGACTCCCGCGTGATCCGGAAGGTATCCCGCGAAATCGTCGAGAGCCTCGAATTCCGCGTCTCGGAGGCCGAGAACGGTGAGGCGGGCCTGAAGGCCTGTCAGACTGAAATGCCGGACGTGATTCTCCTCGATTGGAACATGCCCGTCATGGACGGCTACAGCTTCCTCAAGGAGTTGCGCAGCACTCCGGAAGGTCAGGCGCCGAAAGTCGTCTTCTGCACGACGGAGAACGGCTTGGATCATATTACGCGTGCGCTGGAGGCCGGCGCAGACGAATATGTCATGAAGCCTTTCGACAAGGGCATTCTCGCGGCCAAGTTCCAAGAGCTGGGCGTTCTTTCCACATCGCATTCGGTGTAAGACGATGGCGCTCGCTCCTGTATCCCGGACAAGCTCGAGCCCTGGTCGCTCCACCCGCGTGATGATCGTGGATGACAGTGCCGTCATTCGCGGCATGATCGGTCGATGGCTCACCGAAGCGGGCGGCTTCGAGATTGTCGCCACGGCATCCAACGGCCGAATGGCGGTCGATTCCGCGGAACGTTCGAAACCCGAGATTATCCTGCTCGATATCGAGATGCCGGAAGTCGACGGCCTTGCGGCTCTGCCGCTGATCCTGAAGGCGCACCCGGCAAGCAAGGTGATCGTGATCTCGACCCTCACACAGAGGAATGCCGAGATCTCCCTAAAATGCCTCTCGCTCGGCGCTGTCGATTATCTGGCGAAGCCTGAAAGCGCGCGGGCGGCTGGGGCGGCGAATGATTTTCGCCGCGACCTCGTCGAGAAGATGCGAGCGTTGAGTGAAACAAGGACTCGCCAACCCAGGACTTATGCAGCGCTGACTCCGACGGCTGTCTCTTCGCTTCCGCTGTCTCCCGTAAGATCCAGTGTCACGCGGCCACAATGTCTTCTGATTGGCTCCTCCACGGGCGGTCCACGGGCTGTTGAACGGGTTCTGTCAGACATGCGGCCGGTGCTGCCGAGTATCCCAGTGCTGATTGTTCAGCATATGCCGGCAATGTTCACTGCGGTCTTTGCAGAACATCTGCAAGCTCTGTTGTCCATTCCGGCACGAGAGGCGAGAGATGGAGACGCTATCGTCCCCGGAACGATTCTCGTTGCTCCCGGCGGGAGGCATATGGGAGTCGCATCGTCCGGCGGCAAGGCGATCATCCGGCTCAATGACGGACCTCCCGAGAACTTCTGCCGTCCAGCCGTCGATGTCCTGTTCCGAGAGGCCGCGGCGGTCTATGGCGCATCGGCGCTTGCCGTTGTCCTGACCGGCATGGGCTCGGACGGAACGCATGGCGCGCGCTTCCTCACGAAGGCGGGTGCGGCCGTGATCGCCCAGGATGAAGCGACGAGCATCGTCTGGGGAATGCCGGGCAGCGTCGTGAAGGCGGGCCTCGCTCACGAGGTTCTTCCCCTGGAATCCATCGGCCGCTCGTTGAAAGGCCTCATGACTGGAGCTTCGAAATGACCGAATCCGAATTCGAAGCCCTGCGCGTCTTTTTGAAGGCCCGGTCGGGCTTGGCCCTCTCGCCTGACAAGCGATATCTCGTCGAGAGCCGCCTCTCATCCGTCTGCACGCGTTTCAAGATCGAGAGCCTGTCGCACCTCGTCCGTGAGATCAGGACTGGTCGCGTGATCGCACTCGAGAAGGCGACGATCGAGGCGATGACGACGAACGAGACCTTCTTCTTTCGCGACAAGACGCCTTTCGATCTCTTCCAGGATGTCCTGCTTCCCAAGTATCTCAAGGAACGGGCGTCCAGCCGCAGGTTGCGGATCTGGTGTGCCGCGGCATCGAGTGGCCAGGAGCCGTATTCTCTGGCGATGCTTTTGAAGGAAGCTTCTGCCCGGATGCCGGGATGGCACATCGATATCATTGCCTCTGACATCTCCACGGACGTGCTGGAGAAGGCCAGGGCAGGTCTCTACAACCAGTTCGAAGTGCAGCGCGGATTGCCGATCCGCCTTCTCGTGAAGTACTTCACGCAGGTGGGTGATCAGTGGCAGATCTCACCCGAGATCCGGTCAATGGTGGACTTCCGCTATCTGAACCTCCTCGACGATTTCAGCCGTCTGGGACCGTTCGACATCGTTTATTGCCGCAACGTTCTGATCTACTTCGACGCGCCTCTCAAAGCCGATGTGCTGCGCAGGATCGCCAACACGATGGCGGCGGACGGCTCGCTCCTCCTCGGGGCATCCGAGACCGTGCTCGGGGTCACGGACGCCTTGGCGCTGGATCCGGCTCATCGCGGTCTCTACGCGAAAGCCCTGACGGCGACTGCGCCGAAAATGTTTGCCGTCGGGGCACGTTAGGCCTCTCCAGGAACCGAATACTGGCTCCTTCATGAGAAGCGTCCGGCCTATGGCTGGGCGCTTTTTCCATTCCGGGCAAGGTGCTGCTATAGTTAACAAACTGTAAATACATAGTTTTTTTGCGAAAGTTGTTATCCTTCTGCTTGACGGGACGGACGGGCATCGGTAAACAGTGAAGCACAAGCACCGCTGATGAAGTGCTCATTCACTTCAGGTGCCAAGAAAGCACTATGGTACGCCTTCCGATGAAGGCCAGGCATGATGCCAATCCATTTTGCCGGTAAAAGCCCGGATGCCATGTGAGCAGCGGATCGAGATTCCCTCGAGGCATGAGGCCACTCCGCTGGGTCGGTTAAACTCCGACATTCCCTGAACAATCACCTCATTCAAGGAAGAAGCACATGTCTTCGATCAACACGAACCTCTCCGCCATGACCGCCCTGCAGTCGCTGAAGGCGACGCAGAATGCGCTGAACAAGAACCAGAACCAGATCTCCACGGGTCTGCGCGTCGGCGAGGCCTCGCACAATGCCTCCTACTGGTCGATCGCCACAACCATGAAGTCCGACAACGGCGCTCACAGCGCAGTGAAGGACGCGATCGGCCAGTCCAAGGCGATGATCAACACCTTCAGCTCGGCGCTGGGCAAGACGCTGGTCTACCTCAACAAGATGAAGGAAGGCTTGGTTTCCGCCCAGCAGCCGGGCGCGGACCTCGCCAAGATTCAAACCGAGTTCAAAGCCAATATCGAAGGTATGAAGAGCGCCGCTACCTCGGCGCAGTTCAATGGCCAGAACTGGCTCGTCACCAAGCCAGGCGCTGCTGCCGGAACTGCAGCTCTAGATGTTAAGCTCGTCACGTCCTACGATGCTTCCACAAACGCGGTTGGAACGCTTGCTATTCAGGTCGAGGATATCCAGCTCTTCGAGACCGACACAGCAACGGTCGGTGGCATCCTGAAGGCCACTGCAACAGATGCGTATAAGGCTTCAGTTGTTGACATCGATCTAACCAACGCAACCTTCACGGCCGGCACGGCTGCTGCCAAAGAAGCCGATCTGAAGACAATGCTGCAGACCATCGACACTGCCATTGATGCGGTGACGAAGGGCTCGGCGATGCTTGGCGCCAACAAGGCCCTGCTCGAGACGCAGGAAGAGTTCATCGGCGTTCTCTCCGACTCGCTGACGGCCGGTGTGAGCACCTTCATCGATGCCGACATGAACGAGGCTTCGACCCGCAACCAGGCGCTGCAGACCCAGCAGCAGCTCGGCGTGCAGGCTCTCTCGATGGCGAACCAGAACAGCCAGATGATCCTGAAGCTCTTCCAGTAAGAGTTCTGGCATCTACCTGAAGGGAGCCTCGCCTTGCAAAGGGCGAGGCTTCTTTCGTTGAAGAGGGTATTGCGATGCTGAAGAAGCTATCGTTCCGTTCCCGTATTACGGCGCGGATGGTTGGTCTCGCCTCCATCGGGGCGTTGCTCGCCACCTCAAACGAAGCGGGTGCCGTGGCGAACTGGTTCGGATCATGGGATTACGTGCTCAGGCACGATGCCGAGGGACAACCTCTGGCGGCTTTTGCCCGCCTGCGAGGGGAGAACGGTTCCCTCCTGTGGCTGACCTGCCGGCGCCAGGTGCTGGACAGCGACCAGCTGCCGGTATCGTTCATCACCGCTGCTATTGCCCAGAAGCAATTTCTCGGCCGGAGCGATTCTCGCGGAAGGAGCACCGTCTACTGGTTTGACGGTGGCTCTCCGGAGGTCGGCCATTGGATCTATCGTGACCGATACGGCCAGATCCCGCAGCCCGAACAGGTTCATGCTTTCGTCGATAAGCTTGCGCGGGCGCAAAGCCTGACGGTTGAGCTGTCGAATTACCGCTATGAAACCCGCAAGCTCGAATTCCATCTCAACGCAGGGGATACGAGGAACGTTGCCGACAGGTTCAGGCAGGATTGCCGGGATATTCTCCGCGAGTCAGTCGAATGAATCCGCTCAATCCCTGAGTCAGGCCCCCTCGCAACCAAGCTACGGAAAGCTGTTCCATGATCAGCACATCGGCACGTTACCAGATCATTTCGAACAATCTCGCCCGGACCAAGGCCCTGATCGAGAAGGATCCTGCGACGAAGCGGGAGATCGGGTACTATCAAGCCAACATCAAGAACATCAAAACGATTGATGAATTCATCAAGAACGACCGGATCTTCAAGTTCGCCATGAAGGCCTATGGGCTTGAGGACATGGCTTTCGGCAAAGGCCTCATCAAGAAACTGCTCCAAGAGGGCGTCTCGAGTTCGACAAGCATGGCGAACAAGATGACGAATCCACTCTACAAGGAGTTTGCCAAGGCCTTCGATTTCGTCGGGAAGGGGGCTGCCGCGACATCCGCCGCGAGCGCCACGACAGAGGCGGTTGAAAAATATGTCCAGTTGACGCTCGAAACGAAAGAGGGAGAGCAGAACCAGGGCGTTCAGCTTGCCATGTATTTCAAGCGGAAAGCTTCGTCAGTCACGAAGACGATGGGCATTCTAGCCGATAAAGCCTTGCTCAAGTTCGTACAGACTACGTTTGGTATTCCGGAATCGGCTTCAAGGGCTGATCTCGATATCCAGGTGAGAAACCTTGAGAAGCATCTGAATGTAAAGGATCTACAGGATCCAAAGAAGGTCGACAAGCTCATTCAGCGCTTCAGCGCCATGTGGGATATCAACAATGCCAGCACGACCATGGCTGCGCCAGTTCTGACGCTCTTCGATCAGTCGTCGGTGCAGCAGGGGTTCAGCGTGGACCTGATGATGAGCATCACCAAGCTCAGGCTCGGCGGCTCATAACCCGCTATTTTGAAACGACGTCGACGACGATCCGCTCGTTGGCGGGTATTGCATCGGACGGCGCTCTTACGACGAAGACGCCGCTGCAGGTTGTCGTGACCTTGCGGACCGGTGTGCGGTGCTTGTCGGCGCCGATCAAGTAATTCACCGTGTAAAAGGGCTCGCCGCCAATGAAGGTAGTCTGCTTGCTTTCGAAGATGTAGCCGACCTGGATTGGGTCGATCCGATAGACCGTTCGAGGTGGTCCCCAGGCGGCGATGCGCGCGGAAATGGGCTTGCCGATATAGTCCGAACACGACAGGGCGACCGTTTCCTGGGCGATCGGCACACAGCCGCCGGCGCCGATGGCCACTGCGAGCGTTACGAAGAGCGTTCTCAAGCAGATCTCCCAAGGAACTCTCAATGGTCTTTGTTTCAACAATATATGCCTGATTCAGATGAGCTGAAGCCGTTCCTATGAACGTAGTAAACCTCGAGCCCGCGCGATGACGCTGTAAAAGCACTTCGTCAGGTTCGGGCAAGCTTGCGATGCCATACAAAGGAGTACCTCTAAATGATGAGGAGAGTTCCATGGCTGTCATTCTCGTGCCGGTCGTCGCTGCATCCCTGGTCGGGCTTATTGGAATGCCTGTCATGCGGCTCATGATCTCTTCGAAGAGAACGAAGCATTGGGCCAGAAGTCGCAGCATGGCACAGAGCCGATACTGAACGAAACGATGCCCCCATGGGTCGAGGCGCTGAATTGACATGCGCCGATCATGATTGAAGTTAGAGAGTGAGATCCCGATCGCTCATTGGAGTGACCATTTCACCGAGTCCGGACACCGATCGGGAGACGAATAGGCCGAATTTATTTGGAAACGCTCGGCACTGATCTTTCCTCTTCATTCAAATAGGTCTTCGGAACTGGTTGCTTGCTCTGTTGCTGGAAGTCAACAGTGTCAGGTCGTTCGTGACCTTGCGACGAGTTCCTGCTTGCGCTGAGCTTCCGCTGCTGACAGCTTTATTGAAAAGAATAATGCTGAACAGGTGCGGGGCATGTGCGGGATTACTTTCGAGATTTTAGGGGGGCGGAGTAAACGCCTCAATCGCATTCTCACTTCGGCCGGCCTCGGCGCTGTTGTCCTGTCCGTCATGGTCGGAGCCGGTTCGGCTCTTGCATTTTCTCAATCCGCAATGCCCGTGCACGGCGATGCTCTGTTCTCGGTTGGAGCGGCTGGGCCGACCCCGGCCTGGGTCGAGTTCTGCACGCAGCAACCTCAGGAATGCGCTCACAACCTTTCCGAACCCGACACGATCGTTCTCGATCGGGAGATCTGGAAAACCATCGTCGATGTGAACGAGCGGGTGAACAAAGAGATCCTGCCGGTAACGGATCAGGATCATTGGGGGGTCGCGGATCGTTGGGATTATCCGGATGATGGACTCGGCGATTGCGAGGACATCCAGTTGCTGAAGCGCCGTCGTCTCACCGAAGCGGGCCTGCCACAACGAGCCCTGCGCATGACGGTGGTCATCGACGAGCTTGGAGCCGGGCATGCCGTGCTCATGGCGAGAACGGATCGCGGCGATTACATTCTCGACAACAAGCGCAATGCCGTCCTGCCCTGGCAGCAGACAGGCTATCGCTATGTGAAGCGGGAAGGGACCGACAGTGCAGACTGGGTCTGGCTTGGAAACCAGACGGCACCGATGGTGACGGCGACGAAATAAGCCATGAGACTGTAGGACAAAGCCCGATTTCAGCGTCGCTCAAGACGGCGCGAAGGCATCATGCGGGGCATTGAGATTGTGCCCTTGCGCTCTTAGCTCGACACTCGCGCAGCCGGTGATTGGGTGATCATGGTCTCGGTGGTCAGCACCACCCAGCCGGCATCGGAACGCTCAATGGAGATGACCTGGCCGATTCCCGGCAGCGTCATTCCGGGCGTGACCCACCAGAGGCCTTCGGGACCTTCGATCAGAGCGGATCCGCCTGTCGCCCGATGGACGACGTAGCGCTGGAACTGCGCTCTTCTGTCGATGCTCTGCGCTGCCGTGCTTCCCGTGCGCCCTGCCAGTTCCGCGTCCTTCTTGGTCAGCGAACCCGTTGTCGCGGGGCTCAGATCGACGGAGCGCGTCGCGTTCGCCGGGACGGCTCTGCCGATGGTCGTGTCGGTCACGGCCGACGTGAGATAGGTATAGCTATCGCTGAAATGCAGGGCATAGACCGGCAGGGCAATGGCCGAGAGGGTGAGGGCCAAGCCCAAGCACATCACGATCCGGTCGCCCACCGCCTCGCGGGCGCGGATGGATTCTTCGATGCGTTGAACCTTGCGCTCTCGTTGTTCGGCCGTGGAGACCGGGCCCTTGACGTTTCCGGCCCTGGCCACCTGCTCCAAAACCTTGTCGAACCGAATGCCCATGGAAACCGCCACGTTGAGAATCACGTGCAATCATTCCTATGGGTTTATACTTAACAATCCGTCACCTGATCTGGAGAAACTTGGCCGTATCCACCTGAAGGATAAGACAAGCCTCACACAAGCATCCGCGCGATATCCTGAAATGCCATTCATGGATGTTGCGCGGTGGCTTTGGTGCTTCGGGGTTGATAATGAAGATTAGAACGAAAATTTTTGCGCTCGTCGCGGCGTTGAGCGTTGTCGCCGTCATGACGGCTGCGGTCGGCATCAGCACGCTGCAAACCTACAACCAGGCTGTCGAGGATGTCAGGCTCGCGGCGACCGGCGCTCTCTATGGAGAGCGTCTCAATCGGCTGGTCACCCATGTCGTCATGGAAGCCAGGGGCATCTATGCCTCGAAGGATACCACCGAAGCACGTAAGTTCGGCGACGGGCTTCTTGCGACGCTGAAGGACATCGATGGTCTCCTGAAAGAATGGGAACCGATCGTCCCGGACGACAGCAAGGCGCTGTTCGACGCCGTGGTCAAGGATGCCGCGGAGTTCAAGAAGTTCCGTTCCGAGACGGTTCGCCTGGGCACCGATGTCTCGCCCGTGGCCGCCAATGCGCAGGGCAACAACGACGCCAACCGCGCCAACCGGAAAGCCTTCCAGGCCAGCATCGATGCCCTGACCAAGCGGGGAAGCGAGGAGATCGCTGCTGTCGATCGGCGAGCAACCGAATTGTATGACCAGCGCCTGATGCTGCTCATCTCGATTGCGCTGGCGGGTACTCTCATTGCGCTTCTGATCGGCTGGCTCGTTGGTCATCGCCAGATCGCGCAGCCGCTGAAACGCGTGACCGAAGCCATTCAGAAGCTCGCCGCGGGTGACTACAACCTGCCGCAGGCGAAAGCCGGCAAGGATGAGGTCGGCGATATCTGGAAGGCGACCCAGGTGTTCGCCGGCGCCATGCAGGAGGCGGAACATCTGCGACATGCGCAGACCGAAGCCGAGAAGCAGGCTGCCGAGCGACGCAGGATCGAGATGATGACGCTGGCCCAGAGCTTCGAGGGTAGCGTCGGCGGTCTCGTTCAGCATCTTTCAGTGGCTGCCCAGCAGATGGAAGCAACAGCCCGCTCGATGGCCGTGACCGCTCAGCAGACCAACCAGCAATCGAACTCGGTGGCGGCCGCGGCGGAGGAGACCTCGAGCAACGTTCAGGCCGTCGCGGCAGCTGCGGAGCAACTCGCGGCTTCCTCCAACGAGATCGGTTCGCAGGTTTCGCAGACGTCCATTGCCGCGGCGAGAGCCGTGCAGAATGCGCGCAAGACCAACGAACTCGTGGAAACGCTGGCCGATGGTGCGCAGAAGATCGGCGAGGTCGTCGCCCTGATCAACACGATCGCGAGCCAGACCAATCTTCTCGCGCTCAATGCCACGATCGAAGCTGCCAGAGCAGGCGAGGCCGGCAAGGGCTTCGCCGTCGTGGCCGCGGAAGTCAAGGAACTTGCAAACCAGACTTCGCGCGCGACCGAGGATATCAGTTCCCACATTCATCAGATCCAGCAATCGACGAAGGACGCGGTCGAGGCCATCCGTGATATCGGTCTGACCATCGAAGAGGTGCATCAGGTTGCGACCAGCGTTGCCGCGGCCGTCGAGGAGCAGCAGGCTGCCACGCAGGAGATCGCGCGGAATGTCAGCGAAGCGGCAAGGGGTACGCAGGATGTGAGCGAGAGCATCGTCCAGGTTCAGGGGGCCGCAACCCATGCCGGTTCGGCCGCGTCCCAGGTTCTGGCCGCGGCCGGCGAGCTGGCATCCAACTCGCATGCCTTGAGCAAGGAGGTCGATGGCTTCCTCCAGAATGTCCGCGCCGCTTGAACCTGAGCGGTGAGCAGGATCTGGCTCCGTCAGAGCCGGATCCTGTTTTCAAAAGGCACTTTCCGTTTCTGCGAAGCCGGCCCCAGTTGAAGAAGCCCTATCCGTCACAGGATATCGTGGATCGCATCAAACAGCTCGCGGTCAGGGCTCGCCGTCCCTGACAAGATTCCTGTCACGGCGCGAGCCTTTGGACGGCTCACGCCTGTGCGACCGATGGGAACTGGATCGGGGCAGGCCCGTTTCTGCTGCATGAAGCCGCACCGTAGGATCCTCAAGCAGCCGGTGGTCCTCCTGGTCGAAGACGAACCCCTCGTTCGTCTCACCCAGGTCGATATCCTGCGGGAGGCCGAGTTCTGGGTCGTCGAGGCACAGGATGCCGACGAGGCCTTCGATCTGCTGAAGACGCGCCCCGACATCTCGGCCGTGCTCACGGACGTGAACATGCCAGGCTCCATGGACGGATTCGAGTTTGCGCGTCTCGTCCGGCAGGGATGGCCGGAGGTGGGGGTGCTCGTGATCTCCGGCAAAACCGGCCCCGGCCCGGGCGATCTGCCGCCCAACACCGACTTTCTTCACAAACCCATTCGCCCGGACGATCTGGTGGCGGCCCTTGTCAAGGTCATGGCGACAACGCCGCAAGGCAGCATGACTCAGGAATCTTAAAGCCAAGTCATTCAGAGAACAGACCCGCGTGTCATCCCCGGCGAGCGAAGCGAGGGAAGGGGATTCACGATCAGGCGTAGCGCGATGGATTCCCTTCCCCTCCGCTGCGCTCCGACCGGGAATGACACTGTTGCCTCCTCTCCCACGTCATGACCGGCACAAGGCCGGTGATGGTGGGGAGAGGTGGCCATCACGCGCGAAGCTGCTGCGGCTCGCGGTTGTCCATCATCACGGGCTCCGCGGCCAGACGCTCCCACAGGCGCTCGACATGCGACTGCACCTGATGAATGGCGGCGTCCTTGACCGGGCCGTAGCCGCGAATGTCCATCGGGGCTTTGGCAATGGCGAGCAGGTCGGTGAAGCGCTGTTGATCGAGATTGCCGAGAATCCTGTCGATCTGATTCTCGTACCAGCCGATCAGGGCCCGTTCCGTGCGCCGCTCGGCCGTGTAGCCGAAGATGTCGAACGGCGTGCCGCGCAGCATCTTCAGCTTGGCGAGAACGGACATCGGGGTCTGGATCCAGGGACCGAAGCTGTGCTTCCTCGGGCGGCCGCGGGCATCGAGCTTCGAGGGCAGAAGCGGCGGCGCCAGATGGTAATGTACCGTGAAGTCGCCCTCGAATTTCTGCTGCAGCTCATCGAGGAAGCCGGTTTCCATGTGAAGGCGCGCGACCTCGTATTCGTCCTTGTAGGCCATGAGCTTGAAGAGAGCGCGCGCCACGGCGTCGGTCAGCGTCTCGGACCCGAGCGCGCTTTCCGCCTTGCGGACGCGCGCCACCATGGCCGCAAATCGAGCGGCATAGGCAGCATTCTGATAATCGGTGAGGAACGCGACCCGCCGCGCGATCACCTGATCGAGCGTCTCGATCTCGTCCGGTTTGTCGCCGGCCGCCCGGTGCACGACGTCAGGATCGGCGCTGAGCAGCCGGCCCCAGGCGAAGGCCTGCTTGTTGCGCTCGACGGTGACCCCGTTGAGTTCGATGGCGCGCGACAGGGCTGCGAGTGAAACCGGCACGAGCCCCTGCTGCCATGCAAAGCCGAGCATCATCACGTTGGCATAGACGGTGTCGCCGAGCAGCGTCTCGGCAAGCGCGTTGGCATCGAGCGTCGCCATGTTCCCAGTTCCGATCACCCGCTCGATGGCGCGCAGGCGCGTGCGGCTGGCGAGATCCGCATCGCGGAAACGCACCACGTCGCCAGTCGGCATCTCCGCCGTATTCACCACGGCCCGCGCGCCATGGCGATAGGTGCCCGACGCCTTGGGCGAGGAGCTGACGACGAGATCGCAGCCGATCAGTGCATCGGCGGCACCCTGGTCGATGCGGACCTGATGAAGCGCGTCGGGGTTCGCTGCAAGCCGGATATAGCTCAGCACGGGGCCGAATTTTTGTGCGAAACCGGTGAAATCCAGCACCGACACGCCGCGTCCTTCCAGATGCGCCGCCATGCTGATGAGCGCGCCGATGGTGACGACACCGGTACCGCCGACGCCGGTCACCAGCAGATCGAATGGCTTGTCGAGAGCGGGCAGGGCAGGGGATGGTAGCGTCGCGGCCCGCGCAGCAGCGTCGAAACCCGTCGTGGTCTTGGCCCGGCGGGTGGCGCCTTCCACCGTGACGAAGCTGGGGCAGAAGCCTTCGAGGCAGGAAAAATCCTTGTTGCAGGTGGAGAGGTTGATCTTGCGCTTGCGGCCGAACGGCGTCTCTTTCGGCTCGACGCTCAGGCAATTGGACGCCACCGAACAATCGCCGCAGCCTTCGCAGACGAGGTCATTGATATAGGCGAAGCGCTTCGGGTCCTCCATCTGGCCGCGCTTGCGGCGGCGACGCTTTTCCGTGGCGCAGGCCTGCTCGTAGATCAGCACCGTGACGCCGGTGATGTCGCGCAGCTCCTTCTGCACCGCATCGAGGTCCTCGCGCGGATGAATCGTCACGCCTTTCGGGAGGTCCGCCGGGATGAATTTTTCAGGATGGTCCGACACCAGTGCGATGCGCGACACGCCTTCGGCGCGAACGCTGTGCGCAATGGCGTAGACGCTCACCGGACCGTCCACCGGCTGGCCGCCGGTCATGGCGACTGCATCGTTGAACAGGATCTTGTAGGTGATGTTGGCGCCTGCCGCGATGGCCTGCCGGATCGCCATGGAGCCGGAATGGTAATAGGTGCCCTCGCCGAGATTCTGGAAGATATGCCCCTGGCCTGTGAATTTCGATGATGCGGCCCAGTTGACGCCCTCGCCTCCCATCTGGATCAGCGACGAGGTCTCGCGATCCATCCAGCTCGCCATGAAGTGACAGCCGATGCCGGCCAGCGCCTTCGAGCCTTCCGGCACCTTCGTCGAGGTGTTGTGCGGACAACCGGAGCAGAAATAGGGCGTGCGCGTTGCGCCCGGCACGGCGATCACGCGCTCTGCGTCTGGCGTGAGCGCCGCCGCACGCTGTGTCAGGTCGAGATCGGGAAAGATCGGATCGAGGCGCCTTGCGAGAACGCCGGCAAGGAAACGTGGCGAGAGCTCGCCCGTCCACGGGATGAGCCGTTCGCCGGTCTCGTCATGCTTGCCGACCATGCGCTCCGGCTTCGAGCCCGGATAATCGTAAAAGTATTCCTTGAACTGGCTCTCGATGATGCCGCGCTTTTCCTCGACCACAAGGATCTCGCGCTTGCCCTTCACGAACTCCAGCGCATCGTGCAGGGCGAGCGGCCACACCATGCCGACCTTGTAGATGTCGATCCCGCGCGCGCGGCATGCGGCCTCATCGAGCCCGATCAGCCGCAGCGCTTCCATCAGATCGAGATGGGCCTTGCCGGCGGTCACGATGCCATAGGTCGCTTGCGGAATATCGTAGATGCGGCGGTCGATGGGGTTGGCCTTGGCGAAGGCATAGACCGCATGCTTCTTCGCCTCCATGCGCTCTTCGATCTGAGGCCCCGGCAGATCCGGCCAGCGATAATGCAGGCCGCCGGGCGGAGGCGTGAAGTCGGGTTCCCGGAACTGTCGGGGAGGATGCAACTCGACGGAGACGCCGGATTCGACGATCTCCGAGACCGCCTTGAAGCCGACCCACATGCCGGAGAAGCGGCTCAGCGCATAACCGTATTCGCCGAACTCGAGATATTCGCTGACGCTTGCCGGATGGAGCGTCGGCATGAACCAACTCATGAAGGCGACGTCGGATTGATGCGGCATCGACGAGGATACGCAGCCATGATCGTCGCCGGCGATCACCAGCACGCCGCCATGGGGCGACGAGCCATAGGCGTTGCCGTGCTTGAGCGCATCGCCCGAGCGGTCGATGCCGGGCCCTTTGCCGTACCAGAGGCCGAACACGCCCTGGACCTGCCTTTCGGGATTGGTCTCCACCTGCTGCGAGCCGAGAACCGCCGTGGCGGCGAGATCCTCGTTGACGGCGGGCAGGAACTCGATCCGGTGCTCTTTCAGCTGATCCTTCACACGCCAGAGTTCGAGATCGACGCCGCCGAGCGGCGATCCCCGATAGCCGGACACGAAGCCTGCCGTATCGAGCCCTGTTTCTTTGTCCCGCTTGGCCTGATCGAGCACGATGCGGACGAGGGCCTGTGTGCCTGTCAGAAAGACCCTGCCTTTTTCACGGCTGTATCGGTCGGCGAGCCGATAGGAATCGAGTGAGGAAGCGTGGTCCATGAGCCTGATCCCGGAACGAGAAGCGCCACTTTGCCGGCTTCTCTAGAATAATCCTGAACTGCTGGTAGGTGCTTTCTATTCATTCCCCTTCAAAGGCGCTTTCCGGTAGATATTCTGCGAGTAGGACCTATAAATGGTAGAAAATACCATAGAGGGTGTCATGCTGGAGAAGCAGGACGAGCACATTCTGGCGCAGCTTCAGAAGGAGGGGCGCACCACGAACCAGCAACTGGCGGAGGATGTGGGCATGTCCACCTCGGCCTGCTGGCGGCGCGTGCGCGCACTCGAGGAATCGGGCGTGATCGTGGGTTATTCGGCCCTCGTGGACCGGGAGAAGGCGGGGTTTGCGACCTCCGCCATCTTGCATGTATCGCTCGAGCGGCACGATGCGAAATTCGTCGACGAGTTCGTTTCTCGTGTCACGGCGCGCGCCGAGGTCATGGAGTGCTTCGCGACCACCGGCGATGCCGATTATCACCTGCGCGTCGTGGTGCGCGACATGAAGGCCTACAACGAGTTCCTGGACGAGTTCATGTTCCGACTGCCCGGCATCCGCTATGTCCGCACCAACGTGGTCCTGAAGGAGATCAAGACCAGTGTGGCGCTGCCGTTCTGAGAGGTTGGCTTATGGACAACGAAACGCGTGTTTCCCTCCCCCTTATGGGGAGGGATGAAGGGTGGGGGCGGAAAGTTAGAACGCTGCATTTGATTCAAGACACAAGCCGCCTCTACACGTCATCACCGGCCTTGTGCCGGTGATCCCGATTGGAAAAGAGCGGTGCTTCACAGCATCGGGATGGCCGAGACAAGCCCGGCCATGACGAGAAGGTCTCACTCAGTCGAGCCATCTCTTCCCTGCAAAGGAAGAGGAAGACAGTGTACAGCTTTTATGAACCAGTCTCTGAGCGGTAGGCGAGACGCTATTTGCTCTCCGGCAACAGAGCATAGGCAAGCTGTGCCATCGCCACGGGGCGCGTATCGCTGTCGGTGGTGAGCGTCACGCTCCCGAACGCCATGGTCCGTCCGAGGCGAACGACCTTTGCCTCCGCCAGCACATCGGCATTGGCCGCGGGACGCAGGAAATGCATGGTCTGGTCCACCGTCGTCATGGGGCGATAGGCGCCTCCGGCAGAGGAGGCCGCGAACACCATCGCCGTATCGGCAAGGCTCATGAGCGCCTGGCCGCAGATCACGCCATTGTCGCGACAGAGCTTTTCAGAAAATCGCATGCGCAGGACGGCGCCTTCATTACTGAGGCTCTCGATTGAGAGGTTGAGCTCCTGCACCCAGGGCGCGAAGACGCCCGTGATCATCTCCTCGGCGGTTGCTCTGTCGAACATGAATGATCCCCCCATCATTGGCTTTTATCGTTCATTCCGCGCTCTTGAGGCGCGGGTTTACGGATAGAACTTCGCGTTCGAGGCCGCGCGGCTGGCGAGGCCGTCGGCGACCTCCCAGCCGGGACCGTCCCGTTCGGCCCGCTCCCTCGCCTGATCGAGAATGGATTGCAGTCCCACGCGGTCCGCCTCGAACAGCGGCCCGCCGCGCCAGGCCGGATAGCCATAGCCGTGCATCATCACCACATCGACATCGAGCGGACGCTCGACGATGCGCTCGTCGAGGATCTTGCAGGCTTCGTTGACGATGGCGGCCCGGATGCGCGACTGGATCTCGTCTGCCGAAATCGAGCGCCGTGTCAGCCCGCGCCGCTGCGAGGATTCCTCCACGAGCGCGGTGACGAGGGGATCGATCTCTCGCTTGCCGCCCTCATAGCGATACCAGCCGGCTCCGGTCTTGCGCCCGAAGCGGCCTGCTTCGCAAAGGTGGTCGGCAATGTCGACATAGCGCTCGCGCGGATCGCGGGTCGGCGCCAGACGCTTGCGGCGAGCCCAGGCGATGTCGAGGCCCGCGAGATCCGATACGGCAAACGGCCCCATCGGGAATCCGAAGGCTTCGAGAGCCGCATCGACCTCATGCGGCAGAGCGCCTTCCTCGAGCAGATACTCCGCCTGCTGGCGATAGCGCGACAGGATGCGGTTGCCGACGAAGCCGTCGCAGACGCGGCAGACGACCGGAATCTTGCGCAGACGCTTGGCGAGGCTCAGGCCCGTGGCGACGACATCGTCGGCCGTCGTATCGGTGCGCACGATCTCGAGGAGTTTCATGATGTTGGCGGGGCTGAAGAAGTGCAGCCCCACCACATCGACCGGCCGCGATGTGGCGTCGGCTATCAGGTTGATGTCAAGGTAGCTGGTATTCGTTGCCAGGATTGCGCCGGGCTTCAGGATCGCATCGAGATCGCGGAACAGCGCCCGCTTGACCTCCAGATCCTCGAACACCGCCTCGATGACGAGATCGCGATCCGACAGGGCATCCGTCCCGACCGCATAACTAACGGCCTGCAGGCGTTCGTCCCTTGCCGCAGCTGTGAGCCGGCCGCTCGCAACCTGCTTGTCGTAAACGTCCGCGATCCGCGCCTGCCCGGCTGCGAGGGCCTGTTTGCTCGTCTCGACCACTTTGACGTCGAAGCCTGCATCGGCAAAGGCAATGGCGATGCCGGAGCCCATCGTTCCGGCACCAACGATCCCGACCTTCTGGACGGGACGCGGCTCAACTGAGTCGAGCCCCGGAAGGCGTGTGACTTCCCGCTCGGCAAAGAAGGCATGGCGCAGGGCGGCCGACTGCTCGGACGAACGCAATGCGAGGAACGTCTCACGCTCCCGTGCCATGCCGTCGCTCAGCGGCAGAGTAGCAGACAGCAGGACAAGTTCCGCAGCCTTGCCGGGCGCCTCGGCGCCTCGGGCCTTCTTGCGGATGTCCGCGACTTTTGCAGCGGCAGCCTGGGCCTCCATATCGGTCACAGTCTGCTCACCGGTGCGGCGCAGCGGCTGGCCGATCAGTTCTCGCGCGAGTTCCACCGCATCCTGACGCAGATCGCCGGAGGAGAGGCGGTCAATGAGGCCGAGGCGCAGAGCTTCCGCCGCCTTCACGGTTCTTCCGCTCGTCACGAGATCGAGGGCAGCTTCCAAGCCGACAAGCCGAGGCAAACGCTGCGTGCCTCCGGCTCCCGGAACCAGCCCGAGTTTGACCTCCGGCATGCCAAAACTCGCGTCAGGCACGGCCACACGGGCATGGCATGCCAGCGCAATCTCGCAGCCGCCGCCGAGAGCCGTGCCGTGAACCGCCGCCACGACCGGCTTGGAGCAGGCCTCGACGGCGTTGATCACATCGGGCAGATGAGGCTCCCGAGGAGTCTGACCGAATTCGCGAATGTCCGCTCCCGCCACGAAGGTACGACCGGCGCAGGCAATCACGACAGCTTTGATCTGCGAATTGCGGTCGACCTCCTGAATTGCTGCGAGCAATCCCGCTCTGACCGCCTGCGACGTGGCATTGACCGGAGGATTGTCGATCTCAATCAGGGCGATAGGAGTCGTCTGGACCAGCCTGACAGGTTCTGTCCCATCAGGTGTGACTGCCGCCGTCATGGGCGCACCGCGTTCATCGTGAGGAGCTCATAGGTCGCGACCGTTTCACCCTTGTCCGTCATGATCTCCACGTCCCAACGTACCTCGCCGTATTGCTCGTTGCGCGGCGATTTGGATTTGGCCGTCAGCCGGACCTTGATGGTCTCGCCCGGCTGTACGGGTTTGATGAACCGTAAGGAATCGAGACCGTAATTGGCAAGCACCGGTCCGAGATCCGGATCGACAAACAAGCCTGCTGCGAAGGACAGGAGCAGATAGCCATGGGCGACGCGGCCGGGGAAGAACGGATGGTTCTTCGTCGCCTCCTCGCTCATATGCGCATAGAAGGTGTCGCCGGTGAATTCCGCGAAATGCTCGATATCCTCGAGGGTGATCGTGCGCTCCTTCGAGACGAAAGTCTGGCCGATGGCGAGATCCTCGAAATAGTAGCGGAAGGGGTGTCGTCCCTCTTCGATGGTCGGAGCGCCCTTGATCCAGCTTTGCGTCACGCGGGAGAGCATCGCGGGCGAGCCCTGCAGGGCTGTGCGCTGCATGTAGTGGTGCACGCCGCGGATGCCGCCGAGTTCTTCGCCGCCGCCGGCGCGTCCGGGCCCGCCATGAACCATGTGCGGCATCGGCGAGCCGTGCCCGGTCTGCTCCTTGGCGCAGTCGCGGTCGATCAGCACGAGGCGCCCGTGGAAAGCGCCGACGCCGAAGACGAGGTCGGCCGCCGTGGCGGGATCGTAGGTATAGAGGGAGGCGACGAGACTGCCGTCGCCGCGATTGGCCAGGGCCACGGCCTGATCGAGCCCGTCATAGCCCATCACCGTGCAGACGGGCCCGAAAGCCTCGACGCTGTGCACGTTGGTGGCGCGGATCGGGTCCGGGCAATGCAGCAGGAGAGGGGGAAGGAAGGCGCCGCGCTCGCGGTCCGCGCCTTCGACCGCAAAATTATCGGGATCGCCCACAACGATGTCCGCTTCGCCCCGCAGCTTCGCCACCTGCGCTAGCACATCGCGGCGCTGGCCGAGGCCGACGACGGGCCCCATGCGGACGCTCTCGAGCTCCGGGTTGCCGACCTTGATCTTGGAGAGCCGCTCATCCAAAGCCTCGATCACGGCAGATACATGGGCGCTGGGGGCAATGGCGCGCCGGATCGCCGTGCATTTCTGCCCGGCCTTGACTGTCATCTCCTTCGCGACCTCCTTGATGAAGAGGTCGAATTCCGGCGTGCCCGGTCCGGCGTCAGGTGCAAGGATCGCCGAATTCAGGGAGTCGCGCTCGGCGACGAAGCGCACGGATTCACGGGCGATGACCGGATGCCGCTGCAGCTTCTGAGCCGTGTCGGCCGAGCCGGTGAAGGATACGACATCCTGGCAGGTCAGGTGATCGAACAGATCGCCCGTGGAACCGACGATGCACTGGAGTGCGCCATCGGGGAGGATGCGGGATTCCGCGATCATGCGCACGAGCGCATGTGCCACATAGGAGGTGATCGTGGCGGGCTTCGTCATCACCGGCACGCCGGCCAGGATCGCCGGCGCGAGCTTTTCGAGCATGCCCCAGCAGGGGAAGTTGAATGCGTTGATGTGAACGGCGACGCCATGCAACGGCGTCATCACATGCTGGCCGACGAAACTGCCGCCCTTCGAAAGGGATTCGACATTTCCATCCAGAAGGAAGGTAGTGTTGGGCAGCTCGCGCCGGCCCTTGGAGGCATAGACGAAAAGCGTGCCGATGCCGCCATCCACGTCGATGAAGTTGTCCGTGCGGGTAGTCCCGGTCTGGTACGAGAGCTTGTAGAGCTGGTCCTTGCGCTCTGACAGATGAATGGCAAGACGTTTCAGCATCTCAGCGCGCTGATGGAAGGTCAGCCGACGCAAGGCGGGGCCGCCGACCTGCCGGGCGTAAGCGAGCACCCCGCCCATGTCGAGACCGCCGCTCGCCACTTCGGCAACCACGTCGCCGGTGACGGCACTGCAGATCTGGGCCAGGTCCTGGCCGGGCGAGATCCAACTTCCGCGAACGAAGCTTTCAAGTCTCATGGGGCACCTTGGGATGATCCGCGCAGCCGCATTGGCGATGCTGCTATCCTGCCTGTATTATTAACCGACCGGCCGGTTAGTCAAGGAATTTTGGGAGACGCCCCGCCGGGCGTCAAGGCTCGACAGTTGCAGTCGGGCGTGGATAGACGAGATTAGGCATGGCTCGTGGATCGATGAGGTCCGGGGCTTGGAGCAACCGGAGTGAGCTGAATGGCCGCGTTTGTCGAAACTCTCCTGGACGCATTCCACGAGCGGACGCCGATCCGGGCGGGTTCGTTGATCGTGACGGTGTTCGGCGACGCGGTCCTACCCCGAGGCGGGGTGCTGTCGTTGAGTTCTCTGCACGACATCATGCGCGCCTTCCGCATCAGCGACACTCTCGTCAGGACCGCCCTGTCCCGTCTCGTCTCGGAGGGCTGGTTCGAGCGCTGGAAGGTGGGACGCAACAGCTATTACCGGCTCACGGAACAGGGGCAGGAGGCCTTTGCCCTGGCAACTCTGCGGATCTATGCCGAGCCGCCGCAGGATTGGCACGGCACGTTCGATCTCCTCCTTCTCGACAACGGCCAGGAGCGAGGTCCCCTTCGGAGCGAACTCTCGGGGGCGGGCTATGGCTCTCTCGGCCCGGACCTCCTGATCGCGCCGGCTGCTGCGGCCAGGGAAGGTGCTTTCCTGCGGCTGTCCGGATCGCCCGCCGACCTGCCGACCGCCCGGCGCCTGGCCGAGCGCGCCTGGCCCCTGGCAGAGATCGAAGGTCGGTACAGGTGCTTCATCAATACTTATTCTGAGACGCTCGCGGCGCTGGAGCGGGGCGCCTCGTTCACGGATCTCCATGCGCTCCTGGTTCGGATCCTCCTGATCCACGATTATCGCCGGGCGGTTCTGAAGGACCCGCTGCTGCCCGCTCAGCTTCTACCGAAGCCCTGGGCTGGGACCGCTGCGCGAGATCTGTGCGGTGCGATCTACAAGACCCTGCTTCCGGCTGCTGAGCGATGGCTCGACGCCTATGCCCAGAACGATCGGGGGGGCTTGCCTGCAGTCGACCGAGATTTCGGGCAGAGGTTCGCGGCGGTCCGCCCTTTGGCTCCGCGGCAGGTCATCTGAAAAGATGTGTTACAAAAAATGTTGAAAAGAAAAATTTTTGTGACATATTGAGATCAGCGCCATGGCCTGCGAGGGATTTTGCGCGCGCTTGAGGCGACGAGTGCCCGATCCGCGTTGAATCAGTGATCGCAGGGCGATGCGAGATGCCCCCCCGGTCAGGCTTGGTCTTTCGGCGGAAAATGAGCGCCCGGCCGAGGCGACAGAACAGATTTTTAAGAAGGCAGGGAGAAGCGCCGTGTACGCACAGATGGTGAAAACGGGCGTCGAGCACCTCCAGTCCAAGGAGGAGATGTCTCCGGAGGAGCGCGCCTTCCAGGACCGTGTCGATGCCGACATCAAGATCGAGCCCAAGGAGTGGATGCCGGAGGCCTATCGCAAGACCCTGATCCGGCAGATCTCCCAGCATGCCCATTCCGAAATCATCGGCATGCAGCCGGAGGGCAACTGGATCACACGTGCCCCCACCCTCGAGCGCAAGGCCATCCTGCTCGCCAAGGTGCAGGACGAGGCCGGTCACGGCCTTTATCTCTACTGCGCCGCCGAGACGCTGGGCGTGAGCCGCGACGAACTCATGGAGCAGCTCAACAGCGGCAAGGCCAAGTATTCGAGCATCTTCAATTACCCGACGTTGACCTGGGCCGATATCGGCGCCATCGGCTGGCTCGTGGACGGTGCCGCGATCATGAACCAGGTGCCGCTGCAGCGTTGCTCCTATGGCCCCTATTCCCGCGCCATGATCCGCATCTGCAAAGAAGAAAGCTTTCATCAGCGTCAGGGTTATGACGCACTGACCAAGCTTGCCCAGGGCACGCCCGAGCAGAAGCAGATGGCGCAGGATGCGCTGAACCGCTGGTGGTGGCCGTCGCTGATGATGTTCGGGCCGTCCGATGCGGAATCGGTCCACAGCGCGCAGTCCATGCGCTGGAAGATCAAGATCAATTCCAATGATGAGTTGCGTCAGAAATTCGTCGATCAGACGGTGCCACAGGCCGAGTATCTCGGCCTCACCGTTCCCGATCCGGATCTCAAGTGGAATGCCGAGCGTGGGCATTACGATTTCGGCGAGATCAACTGGGACGAATTCTATCAGGTGATCGCCGGCAACGGCCCCTGCAACCGCCAGCGCCTGCGCACGCGGGTCAAGGCCTACGAAGAGGGCCAATGGGTGCGCGATGCCGCGGACGCCTATGCGGCGAAGAAGGCGGCACAGGCGAAAGCCAAGGCGGCGTGAGCGGGAGAGCATCGATGACCGATAAGAAGGAATGGCCTCTCTGGGAGGTCTTCATCCGTAGCCAGCACGGCCTGTCTCACCGGCATGTCGGCTCCCTGCATGCGCCGGATGCCGAGATGGCGATCATGAATGCGCGCGATGTCTATACGCGGCGCAACGAGGGCGTGAGCATCTGGGTCGTAAGGGCGTCCGACATTTCGGCAAGTTCGCCGAGCGAGAAGGGCCCGCTTTTCGATCCTGCCAACAGCAAGGTCTATCGCCACCCGACCTTCTACGACATCCCTGAAGAGCTGGGGCATATGTGATGGCCGATAAGGACGCGCTTTTCGACTATCTTCTGCGCCTCGGCGACAATGCGCTGATCCTGGGGCATCGCCTGTCGGAATGGTGCGGGCATTCTCCGGCGCTCGAGGAGGATCTGGCGCTCTCCAATGTCGCCCTCGACCTCATCGGCCAGACGCAGCTCTGGCTGAACCTTGCGGGCGAGGTCGAAGGCAAGGGGCGGGATGCCGACAAGCTCGCCTATCTGCGCGATGCGCGCGACTTCCGCAACGTGCTTCTGGTCGAGCAGCCGAACGGCGATTTCGCCATGACCATGGCACGCCAGTTCTATTTCGATGCCTGGCACTATCTGCTGCTGCGCGAACTCACCGGCTCCACGGACAGCCGCATCGCGGAGATCGCCGCGAAGGCGCTCAAGGAAGTCACATATCACCTGGAGCGGAGCCAGGAATGGGTGCTGCGCCTCGGCGACGGCACAGAGGAGAGCCATCGCCGCATGCAGGCGGCGATCGACGATCTCTGGGTGTATACCGGCGAGCTGTTCGAGGCCGATGCGGTGGACGCGGCGATCATCCGCGAGGGACTGGGTCCCGATCCTGCGGCGCTGCGTGATCCGTGGCTCGGCCTCGTGCGCGCGACGGCGGAGGAGGCGACCTTGAGCCTGCAACAGCCAGGCTGGGCGCAGAAGGGCGGCAAGCAGGGGCTCCATTCCGAGCATCTCGGCTATATTCTCGCCGATCTCCAGTTCCTGCAGCGGGCCTATCCCAACGCGACGTGGTAAGGAGCGGGATGCCATGACGGACAGCCTGACGCGGCCGGATCTGGATCAGATCAGGACCTGGCTGGGAGACGTTCCTGACCCGGAAGTGCCGGCTGTCTCGGTGACGGATCTCGGGATCGTCCGCGATGTGCGATGGGACGGCGACGAGCTTGTCGTCGCAATCACGCCGACCTATTCCGGCTGCCCCGCGACCAGCGTCATCGCGTTCGATATTGAGATGGCGCTGCGGGCGAAAGGCCTCGACAACCTGCGGATCGAGCGGCGCCTCTCGCCGCCCTGGACGACGGACTGGATCACTGAAGAAGGGCGGCAGCGGCTCCAAGCCTACGGCATCGCGCCGCCGGCCGAGAAGGCGGACAGGCCTTCGCCCTTCGACCGCTTCCTGCGCAAGCCTCTGACGATCGCCTGCCCGCGCTGCGGTTCGGAAGACACGGCCCGGATCAGCGAGTTCGGCTCGACCCCATGCAAGGCGCAGTACCAGTGCCGCGCATGCCTCGAGCCCTTCGATTATTTCAAGTGCATTTGACAACGAGCGGACGCTCCATGACCAGGTTCTATCCCGTCACCGTCGCCGATGTGAGGCGCGAGACCCGAGACGCCATCGTCCTCACCCTCAATGTGCCGGAGGAGCATAAGGACGCGTTCCATTTCTCGCCCGGCCAGTATCTGACCCTGCGCACCCAGATCGACGGCGACGAGGTGCGGCGCTCCTATTCCATCTGCGCGGCGCCGACGGACGGCAAGCTCCGGGTCGGCATCAAGAAGATCGCAGGCGGTTCCTTCTCGAACTGGGCGAGCGAGCAATTGTCGCCCGGGCAGACGATCGAAGCCATGCCCCCCATGGGCAATTTCTTCGTGCCGCTCGATCAGGCCCGCAAGCGGCACTTCGTGGGCTTTGCCGCCGGCAGCGGGATCACGCCGCTGCTCAGCATCGTCAAGACGACGCTCGTCGCGGAGCCTCAATCGTCCTTCACCCTGTTCTACGGCAACCGCGCCTCGAGCTCGATCATGTTCCGCGAGGAGCTGGAAGATCTGAAGAACGAGCATCTCGACCGCTTCAGCCTCATCCATATTCTGAGTCGCGAGCAGCAGGATATCGATCTGTTCAACGGACGGCTGAGCAAGGAGAAGTGCGACCAGCTTCTCGACCATTGGATCGATGTGGCGTCCATCGACACGGCATTCATCTGCGGGCCGCAGGACATGATGCTGGGCGTCGCCCAGAGCCTGGAAGAGCATGGGCTCGACAAGCGGCAGATCAAGTTCGAACTCTTCGCCACCTCGACCCCGAGCCGCCGCCAGCGCAGGCCGGAGGGGACAGCAGCGGAAGACCATAAGAATCTGTGCGAGGCCACCATCGTCATCGACGGGCGCTCTCGCACCCTGTCCTTCGAGAAAGGCACGGCCTCGGTGCTCGATGCCGCCATGCATGAGGGGCTGGAGCTTCCCTATGCCTGCAAGGGCGGCGTCTGCTCCACCTGCCGCGCAATGCTGGTCGAGGGCGAGGTCGACATGGATGCGAATTTCGCGCTCGAGGATTACGAGATCGCGCGCGGCTATATCCTGACCTGCCAGAGCTATCCGGTGAGCGATAAGATCCTGGTCGATTTCGACAAGTGATGAGGCAACTAATCAGGAAGGTGCTCCCATGGTCGATGAAGAAAGCGTCGTCAACTTCGTGGCCGGTGGCGGGCGCTTAAGCGCGCCGGACAACGTCACGCCTCGCTATCGTGGCGAGCTCATGCGCCTGATGGCGATCTTCGTCGATTCCGAGATGGCAGGCGCCTCGGGCTTCGCCGATTGCATCAATCTGGCGCCCGGCTTGAAGGAACGGATCATTGCGACCCGCATCGTCTTCGACAAGTTCAATCATGCACGGCAGGTTCTCGACCTGATGGAGCAGTTCGGCGCCAATACGGCGCAGTATGTCGGTGCCCATCCCTGGGCGGCGCGCCTTGATCGCAGCGTCAATCTCGGCACACGGCGCATAGAGGGCGACATGCGCCTCAACGTCTTCCATTATCCGATCAACGGCTGGGTCGACGCGGTGGTGATGAATTGCCTGATGGGTCAGGCCACCGTGGTGCAGCTCGACGAGCTGACGCGCGGTTCCTATCAGCCTCTTGCCGACACCCTTGTCGAGATTCTTCCCATCGAGAAGCGTCACGCCGCGCTTGGCGAGCATGGATTGCAGGCCGCGTTGGAGAGGGGGCACGACAGGACGGACGCTCAGGCCTCAGTCAATTATTGGTATCCGCGCGTGGCCGATACCTTCGGCAGCAGCACGTCGGATCATTTCGCGCAGCATCGAAAGTATGGATTGCGTCGGAAGGGCAGGGAAGAGCTGACCGCCCACTGGCAGAGTCTCGTTCATCCGATGCTCTCGCGCTTTGGCCTTGGCGTTCCGGGACAAGCATCGCTCAGGCTCGGCGAGCAAGCCTCCTTGCAGTGACGGCTGAGCGCTAAAGGGAATCCTATTCCGCAGCGCTGACGCGTTGCGACGGGGCGGGTTCCGCATGAAGATTGCGGGTTCCATCCATGATCAGCTGCGAAACGAGTTCGGCATAATCCGCGCGGGTCACCTCGCCGGTGCTCTTGAACCAGAGGTAATGCCAATTGATCATGCCGAAGAGGGACATGGTCACGGGCTTGAGCAGCTTGGTTCCCTTGAGTTGCGGCGCGACGCCCGCCACGGCATCCGAGAAGATCCGCACCAGGTCGCGCTCCACTGCTTTGAGCTCGCCCTGGCGGTCGGCCGGCAATAGACGCATGCCATTGATCTGCACATTGTGCTGGGCATCGGCATCGCGGTAGGCCTCCAGCAGGGCTGCGACCAGTGCCTTTAGGCGAGCTGCCGGGGAGAGATCCGGGTGGTCTGCCGCCTCCACCACCTCGAGCAGTTCTTCGAGATGGAAGCGGATGACGTCGAAGAGCAGTTCCTCCTTATCCCTGTAGTAGTGATAAAGATTGGCCTTGGAGACGCCGCAGGCTTCGGCGATCTTGCTCATCGAGGCACGGTCATAGCCATGCTCGGCAAAGAGTTCAGCCGAGCGATCGAGGATCGCCCGGCGCTTGTCGTCATAATCGGTGGCACGGGTGCGGGCCATGGGTGTCTTCTATTCTTTCGGTCTGCGGTCGATCACGCGTCTTGCCTTGCCGAGTGAGCGCTCGATTCCTTCAGGATCGAGGACATTTACCTGTGCCGTGATGCCAATGGTATCTTTAATTGCCTGGCTCAAGCGCTCGGCGGCCGCTTTTCGGGTTTCGGGATAATCGGCATCCGGCCTGATCTCGGCCCGGATCTCCACTTGGTCCATCCGACCTTCGCGGGTCAGGATGATCTGGTAATGTCCCGACAGGGCCGGGATCGTGAGGAGCTTTTCCTCGATCTGAGTCGGGAAGACGTTGACGCCGCGGACAATCATCATGTCGTCGGTGCGGCCGGTGATCTTCTCCATGCGGCGCATGCTTCGCGCCGTGCCGGGGAGGAGGCGCGTCAAGTCTCGGGTGCGGTAGCGGATAACAGGCATCGCTTCCTTGGTCAGGGACGTGAAAACGAGTTCGCCTTCCTCGCCGTCCGGCAGGACTTCGCCCGTCACCGGGTTGATCACCTCGGGATAGAAATGATCTTCCCAGATGTGAAGCCCATCCTTGCTTTCCACGCATTCGCAGGCGACGCCCGGCCCCATCACCTCGGAGAGGCCGTAGATGTCGACGGCATGGATGTCGAAGGCCTCTTCGATTTCCGCCCGCATGGCGTTCGTCCAGGGCTCGGCGCCGAAGATCCCGACCTTCAGCGAGGATTGGCGCGGATCGAGGCCCTGTTTCTTAAACTCGTCGAGGATCGCCAGCATGTAGGACGGCGTGACCATGATGATGTCGGGCTGGAAATCCTGGATCAGTTGCACCTGACGCTCGGTCATGCCGCCCGACATGGGGATCACCATACAGCCGAGCCGCTCGGCACCATAGTGAGCGCCCAATCCGCCGGTGAAGAGACCATAGCCATAGGCCACGTGCACCTTCATGCCCGGGCGCCCGCCGCTGGCGCGGATCGAGCGGGCGACCACGTCGGCCCAGGTGTCGATGTCGCGTTTCGTGTAGCCCACGACCGTCGGCTTGCCGGTGGTGCCCGACGAGCCGTGCACGCGGGCGATCTGGTTCTGTGGAACGGCGAACATGCCGAAGGGATAATTGTCCCGCAGGTCGGCCTTAGTGGTGAAGGGAAACTTGGAAAGATCGCTCAGATCCTTGAAGTCATCCGGATGCACGCCGGCCGCGTCGAACTTCGCCTTGTAATGCGGCACGTTCTCATAGGAATGACGCAAGGACCAGGCGAGGCGCTCGCGCTGCCAGGCGGCAAGCTCGTCCCGCGATGCCAGTTCGAAACGATCGAGTTGGGTTGCTTGAGGTTTGAGTTCGGACAACTTGCGAAGCGGGATCTGAAGCAAGGGAATCTCCCATTCGTTCGTTCTTATTGGGTATCTGAGCCAAGAAGCGTGCCGGCGATGGTGCGCGAGTGACCACGGAATTCGGCAATGACTTCGCCCTTGCCATTGCGGATCGTCACGTCATAGATGCCGGACCGTCCTGAGCGATTGCGCTCGACCGCATGGGCCGTGAGCTTGTCCCCCAGGCGTCCCGGTTGCAGGAACGTCACCGCGCAGTGCTGCGCGACCGTGCGTTGATTGTAGGTATTGCAGGCGAAAGCGAAGGCTGAATCGGCGAGCGTGAAGATGAAGCCGCCATGGCAGATGCCATGTCCGTTCGTCATGTCGGCGC
The DNA here is from genome assembly GCF_055792825.1 of Microvirga sp. GN3. Lineage (NCBI taxonomy): Bacteria > Pseudomonadati > Pseudomonadota > Alphaproteobacteria > Hyphomicrobiales > Methylobacteriaceae > Microvirga > Microvirga sp. GN3. The sequence continues at coordinate 126,170 of NZ_JBVVAK010000002.1, read as the reverse complement.
GGATCGTCATGGAGATGACGGCCTCGCCGGGCAACACGCGCACGATCTCCATGCCGAGCCCCTGGCTCGCCTGATCCTCCGCCCACATGGCTTCGGCGCATGCTTCGGCGATTTCGCGAGGCGCGTTTTCCAGACGGGTCGATTGTGCGTCCATCACGCCCTCCCGGAGAACTTCGGCTGCCGCTTCTCGAAGAAGGCGGTGACGCCTTCCAGGTAATCCGGCGTGCGGCCTGCCTGTCCCTGCAGATCGCGTTCCAGATCGAGCTGCCGGTCGAGATCGTTCGTCTCGGAGGCATCGAGCGCCTGCTTGATCAACCCGAGGCCCACGGTGGGTTGAACCGCGAAATGGGCTGCAAGGCGATGAGCCTCATCCATCAGGGCGGCATCGTCGACCGCTTTCCAGATCATGCCCCACGCTTCCGCCAGCTCCGCCGGAACCGGTTCGGCCAACAGGGCGAGCGCACGGGCGCGCGCCGGGCCGATAAGACGTGGCAGGAACCAAGTACCTCCCGAGTCCGGCACGAGGCCGAGCTTCGCAAAGGCCTGGATGAACTTGGCCGAGCGAGCCGCCAGGACGATATCGCAGGCGAGCGCGATGTTGGCACCTGCCCCCGCCGCAACGCCGTTGACAGCACAAATGACCGGCATCTGCAATGCACGGAGCTTGCGGACGAGAGGATTGTAGAGACGCTCCAGGGTGGAGGAGAGGTCCGGAACCTGGCCAGGGCTGAAGACCCGGTCCGACAGATCCTGACCGGCACAGAAGCCGCGCCCGGCACCCGTGAGAAAGAGAGCGCGGCAGCTGTCGTCCGCCTCTGCGTCGAGGAGGGCCGACATCAGGGCCGCATGCATAGCCTCATTGAAGGAGTTCAGGCGGTCGGGCCTGTTGAGAGTGAGGACACGATAGCCCTCTTGACGCTCCGTAATGATGAGATCGTTCTCCACCATGGCCCTCCCGAATTTTCGCTGATGGCAAGCGGATGGTCTTGCGACTTGTTTACTATTGACCAACCGTCCGGTCAATTATATTGATGGAAGAAACAGCGTCAATGAGCCAACACTCGGCCCTTCAGGGAGCAACGCGGGATGGCATGTTTCGACGATCGGCGAGATCTGCGCGCGCAGCTACGCCGGCTTTGCGCCTTCCTTCCCAACTGCCCTCATCCCGCAACGATCTGCAGGCTCCTGGCCGCCTGATCCTTGCGCAACAATAAGAACAACAAACGACAACGACACTCGGAGGAAACAAATGAACTCGAAGGCAACTCTCAAAACTCTGCTCGTCGCCTCTGTCATGGGCTTCGGTCTCACCCATGGCGCGCTTGCCCAGGACACCGTCAAGATCGGATCGGTTCTCTCGGTCACCGGACCGTCGTCCTTCCTCGGTGAGCCCGAGGACAAGACGCTGCGGATCTATGTCGATAAGATCAATGCGGCTGGCGGCGTTGCCGGCAAGAAGATCGAACTGGTGATCTACGATGATGGCGGCGATGCCAACAAGGCGCGCACCTTCGCGACCCGCCTCATCGAGGACGACGAGGTGATCGCCATGGTCGGTGGAACGACCACCGGAAGCACGATGGCGATGATCCCCGTCTTCGAAGAGGCGAAGGTTCCGTTCATTTCGCTCGCGGGTGCCATCGAGGTCATTGATCCGGTGCGCAAGTTCGTCTTCAAGACGCCGCATACCGACAAGATGGCCTGCGAGAAGATTTTCGAGGATCTGAAGAAACGCAACCTCACCAAGATCGGTCTGATTTCCGGCACGGATGGTTTCGGTGCTTCCATGCGTGCGCAATGCGTCAAGGTTGCTCCGAATTACGGCATGCAAATCGTGATTGACGAGAATTATGGCCCACGAGACAGCGACATGACGGCCCAGCTCACGAAAATCAAGAACACGGCCGGCGTGCAGGCTGTGGTCAATCCGGGCTTCGGCCAGGGACCGGCCATCGTGACCCGCAATTATGCCCAGCTCGGCATGACGAACATTCCGTTCTACCAGAGCCATGGCGTGGCCTCGAAGAGTTTCATCGATCTGGCCGGTGCTGCGGCTGAAGGCGTTCGGCTCCCGGCTGCGGCGCTCCTCGTCGGCGACAAGCTGCCGGAGAGCGATCCGCAGAAGAAGGTCGTGACGGAATACAAGCAGACCTACGAGAGTGCCACGAAGCAGCCGGTCTCGACCTTCGGCGGTCACGCCTATGACGGTCTCTTCATTCTGGTCGAGGCCATGAAGCGCGCGAACTCGACCGATCCCCAGAAGATCCGCGACGAGATCGAGAAGACTAAGGGCTTTGTCGGCACGGGCGGTATCGTGAATACGTCGCCTACCGACCATCTTGGCCTCGACCTTTCAGCCTTCCGCATGCTCGAGATCAAGGGCGGCGACTGGAACCTGGTCGCCTCCGGAAGCTGATCTCTTCTTGCAACCCATTGAACGGGAGGCTGCTCGTCGGCCTCCCGTTCGGCAACCTGAAGGTCGCGGGACAGCATCATGGCCGAGTTCCTCCAGTTCCTCTTTTCCGGTCTGACGGTGGGAGCCGTCTATGCGCTGGTCGCACTCGGCTTCACCCTGATCTACAATGCCTCGGGCGTCGTGAACTTCGCGCAGGGCGAGTTCGTAATGCTTGGCGGCATGGTGACGGTGTTCGCGTCGGCTGCCGGAATACCCTTGCCACTGGCCGCCCTCATTGCCATTTGCGCCGCCGTCGCGATCGGCCTTCTGCTCCATCGCTTCGCCATCGAGCCTGCTCGCGGTGCATCCGCCGTGACGCTCATCATCATCACCATCGGTGCATCGATCCTGTTGCGCGGCCTCGCTGCCATCGTCTTCGACAAGCAGTTTCACAAGCTGCCTGCCTTCACAGGCGAGAGCCCGATCGATATCTTGGGCGCAGCCGTCCAGCCGCAGAGCTTCTGGGTGCTCGGCGGGACTGCAATCGTCGTGCTGGCGCTCTACGTCTTTCTTGAGCACACGATCGTGGGCAAGGCAGTTCTTGCCACCGCAGCGAACCGGCTTGCGGCGCGTCTGGTCGGCATCAACACGACCACGATCATGGCTCTGGCCTTTGGCGGTTCGGCCGCTATCGGTGCGGTTGCCGGAATTCTGGTGACGCCGATCACGCTGACGAGCTACGATGTCGGGACGCTGCTGGCGCTGAAGGGCTTTGCCGCCGCCATGCTGGGTGGTATGGGCAATCCGGTCGGTGCGGTTGTCGGCGGGTTGTTGCTCGGTCTGCTGGAGGCGTTCGGCGCAGGCTATATCAGCTCGACCTACAAGGATGCCTTTGCTTTCCTTGTCATCCTCATCGTCCTGTTCGCAGCGCCTCAGGGCCTGTTCGGGCGTCGTGTCGTGGAGAGGGTGTGAGAATGCGTGCTCTCGTCAACCAACGTTCCATCACGCTCGTCGTGCTGGCGGTCGTGATCGCCGCTCTCCCGCTCGTCTTTCCGTCGAGCTACTATTTCCGTGTGGCCTCGCTCGTATGGGTGTCGGCGCTGGCCGCCATCGGCCTCAACATTCTCATGGGACAGGCGGGTCAGGTCAGCCTGGGGCACGCAGCGTTCTTCGGTATCGGCGCTTATGCGGTCGCCATCGGGCCGACTCATTTCGCCATTCCTCCGTGGGTCGCGCTTCTCATCGGGGCGGTTCTCTCGGCTGCTCTTGCTTATCTGGTGGGGCGCCCGATCCTGCGTCTGAAAGGGCATTATCTCGCCATCGCCACCTTGGGCCTCGGCGTTCTGGTCGCTCTCGTCATCACGACGGAAAGCCGCTGGACCGGCGGACCGGATGGCATGCCGGTCGAGAGATTGTCTCTCTTCGGCTGGCGGGTCAGCGGATCCTATACATGGTACTGGGTGACGGGCGTTCTCCTGCTCATCGGAACCTGGGTCGCCCTCAATCTCGACGAGACTCCGACGGGTCGTGCCTTTCGCGCGCTGCACGACAGCGAGGTGGCTGCACAGGTGGTCGGCGTCGATGTGGCGCGCTTCAAGCTGCAGGCCTTTGTGATCGCTGCCGTCTACGCTTCGCTGGCCGGTTCCGCTCTCGCGTTCATGAATGGCTTCATCAACCCGGATCAGGCGGGCTTCCTGCATTCGGTGGAACTCGTCACCATGGTGGTGCTGGGCGGTCTTGGATCCGTGGTCGGCAGCATCGTCGGCGCCGCCGTGCTCGTGTCGCTTCCGCAGGCACTGACGATCTTTCAGGAATACGAGCATCTTCTTCTCGGCCTCATCATCATCGTGGCGATGATCTTCATGCGCAACGGCATCGTGCTGAGTCTCTCGGCTCTGGTCTTCCGGAGGGCACGCTCATGAGCATCCTGAAGGCAACGGATATCGGCATTTCCTTCGGCGGCGTGAAGGCTGTCGATGGTGTAAGCTTCTCGGTCGATCCCGGGCAGATCCTGTCGATTATCGGCCCGAACGGGGCGGGCAAGACCACTCTCTTCAATATCGTATCCGGCGTCTATGCCGCGAACCGCGGGTCGATCCATCTCGTCGACGACGATGTGACGGGGCTTGCCCCTCACAAGCTTGCCGCGCGCGGGCTCTCCCGGACCTTCCAGAACCTGCAGATCTTCCAGCGCATGACCGCCTGCGAGAACGTGATGGTGGGGCGCCACCTGCAGGAAAAGTGCAGTCTTCTTCCGGCCCTGTTCAGAACCCCTTCCGTCACACGTCAGAACCGCGAGACGCGAACCGCAGCGCTCGATCTTCTTGCCGATGTGGGCTTGAAGGAGGTCGCGGACGTTCCGGCCGGGTCGTTGCCGTACGGCGCCTGCAAGCGTCTCGAGATTGCCCGCGCTCTCGCGGCAGAGCCGCGTGTGCTTCTGCTCGACGAGCCCGCCGCTGGCTGCAATGCGGTAGAGACCGAGGAGATCGATCACCTGATCAAACAAGTCGCCGACAGAGGCGTCGCCGTCGTTCTCGTCGAACACGACATGAAGCTCGTGATGAAGATCTCCGACAGGATCCTTGTGCTCGAGCGCGGGCGCCCGTTGGCCGAGGGAACACCGCGGGAGGTACGCGATGATCCAAGGGTCCTTGAGGCTTATCTGGGACAACACGGCGCACGGGAGGCTGCCCGTGCTTGAGGTTGCGAATCTGCGCAGCGCCTATGGCCGGATCGAGGTGCTCAAGGGCATCGATCTTGACGTTCAGACGGGCGAGATCGTCGCGCTGGTCGGCTCGAACGGAGCGGGCAAGACCACGCTGCTGCGCACGCTCTCGGGCGTTCAGCCGATGACCGGCGGCGAGATCCGCTTCAAGGGACAGCGCATCGACCGTCTGCCGCCTCATCAGAGGGTGGAGCTCGGCATCACACAGTCGCCGGAGGGCCGGCAGGTGTTCGGGCCGCTGACGGTCGAGGACAATCTGCGGCTCGGCGCCTATCGACGGCGCGACAGGGAGATCGATCAGGATCGCGACCGCATTTTTGGCATGTTCCCGGTTCTCGCCGAGAAAAGGCAGCTTCTGGCCGGTGGATTGTCGGGCGGTCAGCAACAGATGCTGGCCATCGGCCGCGCGCTCATGGGCCGTCCCAAACTTCTGCTGCTGGACGAGCCGTCGCTTGGCCTGTCGCCGCTCCTCGTCGATCAGATTCTGGAGGCCATCGTTTCTCTCAAGAAGGATGGCATCACGGTGCTGCTCGTCGAGCAGAATGCCAGCGCGGCTCTCGCGATTGCGGATCGCGGCTATGTGCTGGAGACCGGCAAGGTCGCCTATAGCGGAGCGGGCTCAGCATTGCTTGCCGATCCCCAGATCAAGGCGGCCTATCTCGGCATCGAGTGATCAGCCTTTCGCATCAGCCCGACGTGGATTTCGTCTGATCCATGCTCTGCTTCGCAAGCACGAGAGCCTCCTGAAGCACAGCGTGATCGCCGATGTGATTGGCAAGGACCAGCACGAGGGAAGAGTTGAGCGCGGCACTCTCCTCATCCGACAATCCACGATGAGCCTCGATCAGCGCACGGTAGGCGCGATCCGGATCGGGAAAGCGGCTTTCGGTGACGAGTGTGCTCATGCGTGCTCTCCCTCGAAACCCCTCAGGCGGCGCGACGCGCGCTCAATCAGCGGCGCTGTCGCGTGCCTCCACCGTGCTGCAAGATGCTGATCGGGACGCACGAGATAGGTACTGCCAGGTGTAGCGTCGAAACGTTGAGTGAAGACGCCTTCCGCATCGATGAGGTCTTCCCCGATGACGAGAACACGAGCGCCCGTTGGCCGAGGTTCTACGCTTTGTACATGGATGAGGGTCTCCTCGCCGCCCAGTGCCTCGAGCAGCCACACCGGCTGACCGCGGCTGTTGCGCATCGGGGCATCCGGTAAGGGCGCGCCGAGGCGAGCGGAGCCGGACCAAGCGCCTTCATCTGGGGTCGACAGAGACGTCTCATAGGTCGAGGGCATCGAAAGTCTGCCGGAATTCACCATCCGCTTGGCGAAGGGTGCGTGACGCGCGAGAGCAAGAATCGCATCGCGAAACCGCAGTTCTTGAGCCGAGCGGGGAGCGATGAAATCCGTCGAGCGGGTCGAATGTCCGATATTCTCGTCGGCCGCTGCCGAACGTTCGAGATCGTAGCTGTCGATCAGGCTCTCCGGTGCTTCCCCCTTGGCGACGAGCGCGAGCTTCCAGGCAAGGTTCTCCGCATCCTGAATGCCGGAATTCGCGCCGCGCGCGCCGAAAGGTGAAACCTGGTGCGCTGCGTCGCCGGTAAAGACCACACGGCCATGCACGAAGCGCTCCAGGCGCCGGCACTGGAACGTGTAGACCGACACCCATTCGAGCGAAAAATCCTCATGTCCCAACATCTGCCGTAGCCGGGGAATCACACGCTCCGGCGCCTGCTCGGCCTTTGCATCGGCCTCGGGCCCGAGCTGAAGGTCGATGCGCCAGACATCGTCCGGCTGCTTGTGAAGGAGGGCGGAGCGGCCTTCATGAAACGGCGGATCGAACCAGAACCAGCGCTCGGGTGGGAAGTCACCTTTCATCTTCACATCCGCGATGAGGAATCGATCCTCGAAAACCTCACCCTGGAAGTCGAGCCCGAGCATTCCTCGTACGGCGGAGCGGGCTCCGTCGGCTGCCACCACCCAATCCGCATCGAGATCGTAGGAGCCTTCAGGTGTCTCGATGATCAGCGCCACACCATCGTTGCGGCGTTTGAGACCGTTCACCTTATTGCGCCAGCGGAGGTCGAGATTGGGCAGCTCTGCGGCGCGCTCTACGAGCGCATGTTCAAGATAATACTGCTGCAGGTTGATAAAGGCCGGCATCTTGTGCCCAGCCTCGGGCAGCAGATCGAAGTCATAAAGCTGGTCGTCGCGCTGAAACACTTTTCCAAGCTTCCAGGTCACGCCTTTCTCGAGACAGGTTTCGGCAACACCGAGCCGGTCGAGGATCTCGAGTGTTCGCTTGGCATAGCAGATGCCACGCGATCCTTCCCCGATGCGATCCGCATCGTCCAGCAGCACTACGGGCACACCGCGCTGTGCCAAGTCGATGGCGGTGCAAAGGCCGACAGGACCCGCGCCGACGACGGTGACAGGATGTCGGGCCGGGGTGGGGCGATCCTGGTCCGCGCTGCGGCGATAGCCGTACTGGTAGAGGATTTTGCGGGTGTTCATGGCGTGTCCGTTTCCTCGCGATCGCCTGCTTTAACTTTGCAGGGCGGCCCACATCTCGCGATCGCGTTCGGCGGTCCAGATGACGGGATGGTCGATGCCGGAGGCCTCGTCGAAGGCACGCGAGACATTGAATGGCAGGCAGTGCTCATAGATAGCGAAGTCGCCGAACTTCGGATCCATCACCTCGCGCGTGGCCGCAAAGCTCTCCTTCAAGGAGTGGCCTCGCGCCACCGACAGCTCGGCCGCCCCATACAGGCTGGTGACGAAGTCGCGCGTCATCGCCACCGCCTCACGTACCTGCTGCTCTCCCTGCAAAGCGTCGCCACGTCCCGGCGCAATCGCCTTGGGCTGGAAGTCCAGGATCGCATCAAGCGTCTGCGGCCATTCGCGCAAGTGAGCGTCGCCGCAATAGCAAGCGGAGTGATATTCCACCAGATCGCCGGTAAACATCACCTTGGCATCCGGCACCCAGGCGACGATATCGCCCGCCGTGTGGCCGGCGCCGAGGTGGAACAGCTTGACCTCGCGCTTGCCGAGGAACACGGACAGGCCGCTCTCGAAGGTCAGTGTCGGCCAGGTCAGGCCTTCCGGGATGCTGCTCTCGCCGCGGAACAGGCGCGGGAAGCGGCCGATCTCGGAGGCCTTATCCTGCTCGCCGCGCTCGACGATGAGATCGTAGGTGGCATTCGACGCGATGATGCCCTGCGCCTGGTAGGCCGAGGCACCGAGCACGCGCACGGCATGATAGTGCGAGAGCACGACATACTTGATCGGCTTGTCGGTGACGGTACGGACGCGAGCGATCACGTCCTCGGCCATGGCGGGCGTGGCCTGGGCATCGATGACCATGCAGCCATCGTCACCGACGATGATGCCGGAGTTCGGATCGCCTTCGGCCGTATAGGCATACAGATCCGGCCCGATTTCCGTGAACGACACCGTCTTAGCGGCCGTGTCCCCAGTCGAGGCGAAAGCCTTCTCGGCCATGACGCTTCTCCCTGTCGCAAACTGCGTCTCACGCCATCGCATTTCGATGTCGAAGACGATGGCTGGTGCAACGGGGACAGGGTAGCCTCGATCCGACGACCGTCAAGTTCGCTATGACAGGTCAGACCTGGGCTCAACGCAGGTTAAAGCGTAGCGGCACGGTGAACGTCGATTGCGGGATGAAGTCCGGTATGGGTGGCAGGGATGACCCAGGGCTTGCCGCAGCAAGCGCAGCCTGATCGAGGGCTGCATGGCCTGCGCTCCGCACGAGAGACGCGCTGACGATGCGGCCGGACCGGTCCATGGAGAACCGCACGGTTGCGACACCCGTGACGCCTTGGTTGCGTGCGACGTCTGGATAGCGCAGGCGAGTACGTAACGAAGCCACAAGACTGGCCAGATAGCGATTACGTGCGTTCGGATCAGCCGAAGCTGCCTGACCGCTCATATTTTCCCGAGAGGCTGAAGCTTGCCCTTGGCGCGCGTCCGATGGAAACGGCTTCTGTTCCGCAACCGTCCGGCGTGGAGGAGGCTTACGCTCCACCGGCTTCGGAGGAGGCTTCTTCTCAGGCTTGGGCGGAGGCGGTTCCTCGAGAGGTTTGGCGACCACAGTTTCAGGCGGTGGAAGGATAACAGCCTCCGCCTGCGTCGTCTCCTGTTCGACCGGCTCCGCTTCAATAGGCACCGCTTCGGTCACTTCCTGAGGCTGCTCCTCGATGATCTCCTCAGGAGGCTGTTCGTCGACGGTTTCTGCCTCGACAGGCAGCGGCTCCGTCTCAACAGGCGGCACTTCCTGGGATTGCTCAAGCGATGGCGCCACCGACACGAGCTCTTCCATGGCGGGAGCGAGATTGATGGTGACCTCCTGCTCGCCCGGCGTGTCCGTGGTATCGGACGGCCAGAGGGTCACGGCCGTCAATGCGGCTCCGTGCAGGATGAGCGCCGTGATGAAGGCAATGCCGAGGCGGCTGGGCTCCTGGATCGATCTTATGCTTTGAACGGACATCGGATCTGCTACAGGTACTATTGCGCGGCCGATCCGCTCGGGGCCTGTGCGATCAGGGACACCTTGCTGAAGCCTGCGGCATTGATTTGGCCCACGATCTCGATGATGCGGCCGTACGGAACGGCCTTGTCGCCGCGGACCAGGACAACCTGGCTCGGATCCACGCTTGCAAGTTGCCGCAGGCGCGGCATCATGGTCTCAGGTGCAAGGGGTTCCTTGTCGAGGAACAGCTGACCCTGTGCATCGATGGTAACCACGACCGGTTGTTTCGGTTGCGCCACTTTCGGGGCGGCCGTTTTCGGCAACTGCACAGGTACGCCGACAGTCATGAGTGGCGCGGCCACCATGAAGATAATGAGCAGAACGAGCATCACGTCCACGAGCGGCGTGACGTTGATCTCAGATAGGGGGACAGCCCCGAACTCGTCGTCCGTATCCTGCGCCCAGATTGGTCCCATACCCATTATTCGGCAGCCTCTGCTCGAACGTGGGGTTTGCGGTCACGCGCCAGACGGTCGCCGAGCGCGGTAATGCCTGCAGCAAAGGATTGCTGCAGGCGGCCGAGATCGGTTGTCAATTTGTTGTAGGCGATCACGGCCGGAATGGCGGCCACGAGGCCAATGGCCGTTGCGAACAAGGCTTCTGCAATGCCGGGCGCCACAACGGAGAGGCTCGTGTCCTGGCTCGCGGCAATGGCGGAGAATGAGTTCATGATACCCCAGACCGTGCCGAACAGACCGATAAAGGGCGCGGCTGAGCCTATGGTGGCTAGAAAGGGCAATCCGATCTGAAGCTGGCGCATATCGACGGAGAGCGCAGCTCGCATGGCGCGCTCGATGCGTTCCCGCCGCTCCGCGCGGCTCTCGGAGACGTCCTGATCGCGCCAGGCCTCATGGCCTGCCGCAACAATCCGGCCGGTGGCCCCGGCCATCTGCGGATGAAGCCTGTCACCCGAACGGGCCGCAGCTTCGAAAGCGCGAGCCTGACGACGGACATTTCTGAAGCGCAGAAGCTTCTCGAAGACGATCGTCCAGCAGCCGAGAGACGCCAGAACGAGCAGGATCATGACACTCTTGACGATCGGATCGGCTTGCAGGAACAGGCCGAGGAAGGACATGTCATGTGTTGTTGCAGGCATGGCCTCGTTCATGATGGCAATCTCACTTCACAAAGGATACAGTGTCGATCTTGGAGACCGTCTCAATCGCAGACAGGCAATCCTCCCGCGCACTGGTTGCGCCTTCGCATGTAAGGACATCGTTGAGGAGAACACGTCCGAAGCGCGAGCAGTTCAGTCCGGGAAAATCGAAGAGCTTGATGAGGGTCTTGCGGCGAGGCACCGGGCCGACCTCGACAGCGAGCCTTTTGGCGGCCACGCCATCGGTGTCGAGAGCAAACAGATCTAGCTTCAGGGATTTCCAGTTCTCGCCCTTTTGATTGTCGATGAGGAAGTAGGTCCCGCAGCTTTCTCCCGAAGCCTCGATCTTGTTCAACTCGATGCGCAAGGGGCTTGAGGCCGTCGCATTGTCCTGAGCAAGGGCCGTCCCACTGAAAGGCAGGAGCAGGGCCAGACAGGCGAAGATGCTGCCAGCTGCAAACCCAGGCTCATTCCAGGTGCTCATGCCCATGAACTCATTCTCCTCATGCTGGCGAGCGACTGCCCGATGTGATGCGCGCTTCCAGAGTCTCCGTGGAGGTGCTGAGGGCGAGTATCTTCGGCAGATCAATCGAATGCCCAAGACCGGGAGAATTCCCGCGGACAGTCCTGATGAGATATCTGAAAGAATTAAGTCTGATCAAGGGGTTAGGAGAAAATCAGAGGTATTCTAAAACAGGTGCTAGAGCTTTGAGATCGGGATGAAATTCGCTTCCTTAAAAGCGCTTCAAAGTAAGATTTCTTAAGCTACGTAGACATAGGAGGGCATATTCTGGCTTCGCACATGGCCTCCAGTTGCTCCCTGAGTGTCGCTCATCCTTGTTCGATTGGACCAGTTTTACGAGAATACCGTTTTGCGACTACGGTGAGGGACAGCGGTCAATTTCAAGCGATTTTTCTTGTGCTTCAACGGTCACGATGACTTTTTCTTGCTTGATAGTCTTGATACTCAGCTCTGACGTTCGATGGCTACCCAATAACCCCATTTTAATAAGGATGGCTGTTTCGAGCATAACCGGCCACAGCGCGGGCTCCGTAGCGGTGGTTCTCCGGCGGCTTAGTCACAAGCGGGCGTCGCCAACAGGAACACACTCCCTGGATGGGATCAGCCCGCTTGGAGTTCGGGATGCCCGCTTACTGCTGGTTCCGAAGCATCACCTTCGAAGCTTGTAAGACGCTAAGTTTGTCCCACGCCGTTGCACAGGAACACGTTGGGCCGAAAGAGTGCTACAGGTGCGGTTCCCATGACGCAATCAGATCAACAATGGAGTTCCGTGGAACGGGCTTGCCGAACAGAAATCCTTGCCCTTGATCGCAGCCTGCTGCCCGGAGGTACGCGGCCTGCGCGGGACTCTCGATTCCTTCGGCCACCGTTGTAAGATTGAGGTTTGTCCCGAGATCCAGAACCGCCGCCAGGATCGCCGCGTCCTCGGAACTGCTCGACAGGTTGCGGATAAACGATTGTTCAATCTTGATGACGTCGACCGGGTGCTGCCTAAGGTGCAGAAGAGACGCATAGCCGGTTCCGAAATCATCCAACGCGATGCTGATTCCTTCGGAACTCAGGGTTCTGAGCGCTTGGGCAACATCCTCAGCACTGTGGCCGAGGAACACGGTCTCCGTGACCTCGAGCTCCAGGCAGTGCGTCGGAACGCCCGCCGCTCTGAGGCTTTCAAGCACCTGCTCGGCGAAGCGACCGCTCTGGAACTCTGCGGCCGATGCATTGATCGCCACACGACCGAAATCGACACCAGCATCCAACCAGTCCCGAATGTCCTCGATCACAGCTGTCAGCACCTGACGTCCGATCCCCGATGCCAGACGGGCATCCTCGAACGCGGCCTGGAGAGTGACTGGGGCTTCCATGTGACCCTGCAGGTTGCGCCAGCGAAGCAGAGCCTCAAAGCCGGTGAGCCGGCCGGAGCCGAGACAAACCTTCGGCTGATAATGCGGCGTGATGCGCCGCTCGGTGATGGCCCCGCGCGCATTGCTGAGCATCCTCGCGCGATGCTCCACGTCCGCACACATGGCGGGTGCGTACACAACAGTGGCGCACCGCCCCTTAGCCTTTGCGACATCAAGCGCAATGCCCGCTTGTCGCAAGAGGTCTGATGTGTCGCGCGCATTTGCCGGTAGGCGACTCGCCCCAATGCTAGCACAGCAATCCAGCATATGGCATTTGTAGGAGAAGGGCTCTGCGAGCTGGTCAAGGACATCTTGAGCGACGGTTCTCAGGTCCTGGTCGGAGGTGACATGGGGCAGGATGATTGCAAACTCATCCCCACCGACGCGCGCCACGGCATCGTTGCTTCCAATGATGGATCGCAACCGATGTGCAGCCGTTCGAAGTACTAGATCGCCGGCATCATGGCCTAGGGCGTCGTTAACCTGTTTGAGATGATCCACATCCAGGAGCAGTAATCCGACGTTTGCATCTTGATCGCACTGCGCAAATGCTGTGTTGAGAACCTTTTGAAACAGCTCCCGGTTGGGGAGCTGCGTGAGGGTGTCGTGGAAAATTACCCATTCGGCGCACGCCTCAGCCCGCCTTTGGTCGGTCAGATCGCTGATGAAGCCTTCCAGGGTGAAAGGTTCGCCCGTCTGATCGTACACGAACCGGCCGCGGTCCCGAACCCATCGCACCTTGCCGTCGCGGGTCATGATCCGGTAGTCGACCGAGAACAGATGGCGGCTCTCGCAAGCTCGTAGGACCGCACGCTGCAGCTTTTCCAGATCCTCCGGGAGGATGATCCCGGCCCAGGCGACCCGCCCGCTGGTGAATTCGTCGGCGGGGTAGCCTGTTAGGTCCTTGGCGCCGTCGCTGATCAGGGTTGGCAACCATGGTGATGTGGGATCGGCCGTGTAAATGACGCCCGGCACGTTGTTGATGAGGGTAGTTAGAGCCTGGGGGCTCAAGTCCTCCGGCCGTCGATCCTTCAGCTCACCGGTAAGCCCGTGGGAGGCAATGGCTGTCCCACTCATCTCATTAAGCTACCGCTGACTCGTGGTTCGGTCAAAGGACCGATGGAGCGCAAATAAGCTGTCATTAGTTTCGCTCTCACAATCGGTAGAGCCTGTAACACCTAAGTGGCAAGGCTGGACTCCAGCTAGCCTTCCGCCAAAAGTCGAAAAGGCATTTGGGCCTATGCTGTTTGGTTGAACCTGCTCCTGATCCACGCAATGCCAAGGCCGAGTGCATACAGCAATGCTGATGCAGCCAACATTGAACAGCTAAAGATCGCCATCAGTGGATAAAAATCGTCCAACTTTCGGGCGGATTGCTCAGCGTCATACGCCTCGATCGAATACGGGCGAATATCCAGGCTGCCTGCCGTCCTGCCGAAATAGATTGCACTGCAATCCACCCCATAGAGGGAAGTTGGCGGCTCCCGTAATTCAGCAATGGGCTGATTAATGTAGGGTTCGCACTTCTCCGATCTAAGCTCCTTGAGAAGCACTTGTCTATAAGCTTCCTGCCCTGGGTTGCTGCGATAAACCATCGTCAGCGGATAAACCAACCCAAGAGACACGAAGCTTAAAGTACTAACAAGCAACCATAGCTGCTGCCATCCATTCATTCGGCCTACGAAGCTCATAGCCGGCGTTGTCCCAATACTCACTGACTTGATCGATTGTTGCTCGTGGCCGCCGCTGCTGCAGTCGATCGGACGCAGTCGTTGCACGAGCGTGAAGAGGAGGTGGCTGACAGATTCGCGATGGTTGTGCTCTCGCCGAAACTCGTGTTGGCTTCGTTCCGCCAAACGGACGCTACAGGATCGATTGGAGCACGTTGCACGGCTGAAGCGGGGTTGCACCTCGTCAGTTGCCTCCGCGGCATGCCTGTGGGCGTGGAGCAGGCAACCATGACTGGCGGAAAGACAGACCTGCTGGGTTGCGGGGAGTGGGTCCGCTAACCGATCCACTCCCGTGCTGTTTATGGTGCGCGCAGCGATTACGCGGCTTTCGTTGCCACAGTACCGAACAGGGCTTGGCCTCGTGCGGCAAGGCGCTCCCGGATTGCCACAGGGACCTGCCGGGCTGCCTTGGCGCGCGGATAGGCCATCTCGACCAGCGGCGCGGTCTCGTCACCCAGGCCCTCGTGCTCGTCCCAGTTGTCGAAGGCGAGCCGGTCGACGTTGTCGATGAAGCTTTCAGCTGGGACGTTGTCGGCGAGCAGCAGCGAGTGATCGGCGACCTCGACGTGATAATAAGTGAACGTCTCAGCAGGTGCGGGAGCGCGCACGATCGAGGTGCCGTTCACCAGCGCACTGGCATGAACCAGGATGTCATCAACCAGGATGGCATGGTCGGGCGAGACGTAGAGATCGCGCGAGGGAACGTTCTCGGCCAGAGCTCCGGCCTTGATGCAGATCGGCAGAACGCGCACGGGATCAGCGAAGAGAGTTGAGATGGTCTGACGGCCAATCCAGCGCACGGGAATTGTCCGACCGTCGGCCGTCTTGACCAAGTCGCCACGCTGCAGAATCTCAACAGAGACTTCACCGGCAGGAGTTGCGATCTGCGTACCCGGCAGGAAGCAGATGACTTGTCGGCTGTCACTAATAGCAAACGGCTGGTCACTTGCGGACTTTATTTCACTGCCCGTGAACAAGTAATATGAATCGCCGATTTTGGCAACAAATCCACCTGAAGCCTTGCCGACGTATGTACCATCGTATGTCTGGGAGCCTTGATGGTAAGTGAACGTATCGGAAGTGCCTTTTAGTTCGTTAAGGTCGTCACCGGAATAACTGCTAACTTCGGTGATTGTGGCAGAAGTTCCATCTGTGTTGAAGAGATTTTTCTTGCTAGTCGTAACTTGAGTTACTGTAGTGCCTTGTGTGCCCGTGACTTGGACCTGATAAACATACTTGAACGTCGTTTCAGCCATCGTCGCCCCCTCTGCCATTTCTCAGATGGATCATCTGCCGCTGTCTTGCGGTGCTTGAGGACGAATACCACTCGGGCGACCGAGTCTGGCGCCAGCGTAGGGATAGACTCTCAGTCTTCAGGGATATTGAATCTATCCCGATAGATATGCGCTATATCCCCGCGAATAAGAATGAGGTGAGAACAGCGCACCGCGCCGATTGCGGGTGAGCCAGTCTCAAGACAACAAGCGCACAGCCCGACGGCAGATGATGTTGCTGATCAGTCGATAAGGCAGGGAGCACAGTTACTGGTGAAGGCAGACGAGCAGTCGGCGTCGAGTAGCGTGCGGTCCATCGAAACCTGCCAGGAGAACCGCGCTTGCACGCAGGGCTGGCAACGACTTTGATGGGCGAGGTAGCCGGGTGGGATTGCTCTGCGAGCGTCCAGGGGCCTACGAAGGAAGCGCGTGATCCCATCTTGCGCGTGACCGAGGCAATCTAGGAACTGGTACGATTGTACCTTAAGGTTTCGGGCCCCTCCACTTTTCGCCGCACACAAGCGCAACTGGTGCTTTGTATTCTCAGGTATAACTCTTGTATCCTAACGGCAGTTGAGCAATAGAAGCCTGAACACTGGAGGGGTAAGGAATGACTGAGGAGGAAGTTGAGTTCGTTGCTCAAGAGATGGCGAAAGTTGGTGGCGTATCCTGGTACCCAGGGCGCACTTCGGGAGGCCTTTTGAGGAATGTGGGCGAGCGCTATCGGGATCGGGCTCGGGTAGCGATTGCTGCTCTTGACCGACTGCGGGCCGGCAAGGACACGTCTGAGGCGTCGATCCATACGGGATCTGGTGAGATCACCTCTGAGGAGACCGGATCTCTCTCCTCAGACAAACTTGAGATTGGAGCCATTGTTGTTTACCGGCCCCCGGGCGACCAACGGGCAATCTCCTGCCAGGTCACGCAGATCGAAGACGGTCGCGTCTACTTGGTGCCGTGCCCTCGGCCTGATGTGGGGTGGGTGGC
This sequence comes from Microvirga sp. GN3, assembly GCF_055792825.1. Lineage (NCBI taxonomy): Bacteria > Pseudomonadati > Pseudomonadota > Alphaproteobacteria > Hyphomicrobiales > Methylobacteriaceae > Microvirga > Microvirga sp. GN3. The sequence goes on along the minus strand of NZ_JBVVAK010000002.1, from coordinate 109,499 downwards.
CATCGACAGCGCTGCACCCGTAGATTCAGCAAAAGTCGAATCCGCGACGTGACGTCCGCGGCACCGCGCGTGTTGTCGTCTGGCCTCTTGCTCGAGGGCTTGAGGATCACTGCACTCCGCACAGTTGGAGTTTGGGAATTTGCAAAGGCTGGCGGCTTGCTGAAGCGCGCATGTGCTGCCGGATCGCACGCGGGTCACGGCTGGCCTGATTGCGTAGTGAGAACGGCGGGACAATGGCAACCGTTCGGCTGTCGAAGCGAGCCGTTGTGTGTCTTACGTCTTGCAGAGTCGCGCAGTTGACGTCTGGGCAGGGTCGAGTAGTCCCGAGCATTGCTACAGAAGTGTGCCATCTGAGGTGTTCAGAGCATTTCCCAAAGCTGCCGAGTTCTGGAATGGCAACCTTGCTCAGCACGCGTGAGATGCGTCTACAACGATGTGCTTTCGCCGTGTTGGCTGAGGTACTCTGACGCCCAAATCGCAGCGCGAGTCCGATTCTCCGCCCCGATCTTCTTCAGAAGTGATTTGACGTGCAATTTGACGGTCACTTCGGCAACATCGAGTTTGCGCGCGATCGCTTTGTTGGGCGCGCCGTCTCTCAGGCCGCGGAGGATCTCCAGTTCGCGATGAGAGAATTCGCTGGCTATGTTGAGAGCTCGCGCCTTCGGGCTTGCAGTCTGTTCGCTGTCTTGGGGCTTTGCGTCCTGCCCGAGGGCGCTCATCATTGCAACGACCATGTCGGCCGGGAAAACCGGTTCCCCCAACATGAGCAACTGGAGCGACATGACGAGCACATCAGTGCCAACAGTCGTCGACAGGAAGCCATCCGCGCCGGTACCGTGGGCCTGCAGGACAGAAGCTGGCTCAAACCGGTCCGCCAGCACTGCAATCCGCGCGCGCGGGCATTGCGCCTTCAACTGGGTGACAATCTCAGGAAGGGTGGCGGAGTAACAATCCGCGTCGACCACGGCCAGCACGGGCATGGTTTCCGGAGGGCAGGGCAGGCCGGACCTGCCATCAAACGCGTCGTCCAGCACCATGAAGCGCGACCCCGACAGCATCTGCCGGACGCCCGCGCGAAAGACGGAGCTTTTGCAGGCAATGACAGTGGCGATACTGTTATTGCCATGGGGGGCGCCCGCGCCCTGCGCGTCATTCTGGTCGACTAAGTACATTATTTAGTCTCAATGGACGAAACGGAACTAAGGGACTCTTAACCGCTCCGCTGAAAATAGCAAGACAGAGTTCCTACTGGCTTGAGGATAGGCGCCGGTGTTCAAGTTGATTTATGATTGTGCTTAACGGGCGCAGCAGGTGAGCCAAGGGTGCGTTCAGCCGCCTTGCTTTTGGGGCTCAACGCATTCGTTCGGGGCGTTTCATCACCCAACGGGAAGTCCCTGGCTGAGAGTTCTACTCAGCTGACGCGGCTTGGACGCAGCGGTTTGGACCCGAGAACCAGTCGGACGTGGGCTGCCGCTAAGCAGAGCATCTGATATATCGTTAAGGAGCTGGTCGCGGCGATGCGTCAGTTCCCTCCTAACAAGCGCTGAAGCAGGGATGCAGGCAGGTTGCCTCCGATAGCTCTGGTGTTCACCGCAAGGATCGTGGCCACGCTCGCGGCATCGCAGATTGTGCCGTTCAGGCACTCGGCTACAGCCTCCTGAAACGACACCCTCCGGACAGACAAATCCTCCTGAGGATCTGGGGCAGCCGTTCCATGCTCCAGATCCCAGGCAACGAAGCAGGGGGCGAGTTCGTCCGTAATTCCAGGTGAGACCAGTAAGCGCAAAACTTCAAGCCACTGGCCTGCACGAGCGCCGGTTTCCTCCTGAAGTTCCCGTTTGGCGGTCTCAAGCGGCTCCGTAGTTTTCGGCCCAGATCCTCGGGGTAGTTCCCAGGTGTAGCGCTGGGAAACATAGCGATACTGGCCGATAAGGCAGGTACTGCCGTCGTCGAAGACGGGAAGCACCGCAATGCCATAAATGCGGAACCGAAGCGCCGTGTAGGAATGGACCTTGCCCGACCAGTGCCTGACCTCGTCTTGGTCCACGTCAACATAGCGGCTCTCATAGAAGCGCTGAGAGGAAAGGGTCTCCCACGGATTGCTCTGGTTGGGCATGGGTCACCATTCGAAGCGATGGATTGCGTATCGACGTAAGCTCAGGTTGTCTATCCCCAAAGCTTATCGAAGGTTGAATGTCACGGGATCGGCTTAGCATACCTAGGCGAAAGTAAGGCTCGCTCAGAGTCAAAGAGGCCCAGATGAGGGGATCTCCTGCCCAAGCCGAAGGGCGGTGGGCGATCCATGATCGATGGATGACCTTTTAAGATGTCGGCAAGGAGATCCTCGATGAGCAACTCCTCAAGGCTGCGGCGCGGCTCATGAGTTGGCTGTCGGTGGGAGGGGAGGGAGCGCCTCCATCCGTGACAATTCTAGATGACGAAGAGGGCGTCGTACTTCAGCGCAAGACCTTTCGTCGGTGAGCGAACTCGACTGCCTGCCTGACCCCAGCTCGTTGCCAGTCTTATGGTCGGCCAGCGATCGAGCGCAACTCCCGCACCAAGTGTTTCCGACGAGCGGCTCGGGTGTGCGGGCGTGGAGACGGGCAAGATCAGATCATCCACTGGAATGGGCGCTGCGAGCCATCAACGCGCCAACCTGCTCGCCATTTGCCCAGTGCACCCGGTCCCACCAATGTCCGACCGAACAAATATCTCTGTATTTCCGCGAGGATATTTCTCCGAATCGGTAATACTGTGGCCCCTGTACTTAATCACAACTGGATATGACGTAATCCCCATGAGCCGATGAGAAGGATTTGGTTCGGGTCAATACTTTCTGGGGCCCGTCTTCTCCCGGTGAGATTATGGCTACTGCAGTCGTCGCAGGTCGAGCGAACAGTCCGTTGACTGACGGTGCTTTGTCTGGTCTGCAGTGGAACGGTCCGGAGGTGACTTACAGCTTCCCGGCCTGGGCCGATTTTTATGGACTAGGGTACGGATCGGGAGAGCCACAAAAAAACTTTGAACCCCTGAACGAGCTTCAGATCGCGGTTGCCCGCTCGATCTTCCGCATGATCTCAGCCACGACAAATCTTACCCTCACCGAAATTGAGGAAACTGCGTCCATACATGCGGACATTCGCCTTGCCATGTCTGGATTCGCAGAGACCGGTTGGGCCTACACCCTCGATGAGGCGGGGGCGGGAGGGGATGCCTGGTTCAATAGTTTAAGCGGTCGGTACCATGCACCGGTCATCGGCAACTTCGCGTTCTGGACCTTCCTTCACGAAATTGCGCACACCTTTGGCCTGAAGCATGCTCATGAGGATGGAGTCTTCGGACGGGCTCCGGTTGAACTCGACTCCATGGAGTTCTCCGTCACAACCTACCGATCCCATGTTGGGGCAGCCGGCGCGCGAATGGAGAATGAGCCGTGGGGCTATGCCCAGTCATTGATGATTGGTGATATCGCCGCCCTGCAACACATGTACGGGGCCAATTTTTCGACCCGTGCAGATTCCACCACTTACCGGTGGGATGCCAAGACCGGGCAGGCATTCATTGACGGCGTGGGCCAGGGCCTTCCCGGCGGGAACAGGATTTTCTGTACGGTGTGGGATGGCAGCGGGATCGACACCTATGATTTTGCGAATTATCGGACCGATCTGTCTGTCGATCTCCGTCCTGGATACTGGTCGACACTGTCAATCGGGCAACTCGCTTACCTGGGGGGATTCCGCTGGGCCCGTGGCAACGTCGCAAACGCTTTGCTCTATCAGAATGATCCTCGATCACTCATAGAAAATGCCATTGGCGGGAGCGGCGATGATCGAATTTACGGAAACAGCGCAGGCAATCATCTGATCGGCCGGCAAGGCAAGGACAGGCTGTTTGGGCTTGATGGAGCGGATACCCTCAACGGAGGGCACGATCATGATATTCTTCGCGGTGGAGAGGGCAGAGATGTCTTCATCTTCAACACGACGCCAAGCGCAAAACGGAATCGGGACGCCATTCCCGATTTCGACGTCAGGGATGACAGTCTCTATCTCGACAATGCTGTTTTCAGGTCCCTCGGTGCAGGCTCTGCCCATCATCCTCAGAAACTGAAGAAGGCGTTTTTTGTCACTGGGGAAGAAGCTCGAGATCACAATGACTTCATTGTCTATAACAAGGAAAACAAGGTTCTGCTTTACGATCGCGATGGATCGGGGCCAAGCAATGCTGTGCCGATCGTTACCTTCTCCAAAGAACTGAAGATCACCAGCCACGATATCTTTGTAGTCTGAGGATCCTGGTGCGCTCTTCAAACGATCCCAATGCAGGTGGTTTCCGCCTCCCGTGGGATGGGTATTCATTTCATAGCGCCCAGCGGTTGCTGCGGCCAGTGCGAGCCCATGCAAAGGCGCGAGTGAGAACGCACGCTTGCTGCTGGTGACAACCGTCAACCCGAGGCTCTTGGCAAGGGCGGCAATCCAGCGATCGTTGTTGCCGATGAGATCACCGTGAGCCGCAAGATCACTGCGGATGACTCCATAAACATATGCTGCGTCGACGGCCGCCGGTCGGACCAAGGGATATATCTGCGAAGTCTGGACCCGTCACTGGGTTTGTTCTGCCAAAAAGCAGAGGAGTGCGGGGAAACTGACTCCTCACGATCTGAAGAGTCCCCGGTCAGCGGCATAAATCCACGCGTTCGAAAGATTGGCCCAACAGAGCCTTGCACCATTGCGCTGATAGCGGATCGAGGTGCCGCGTCACCATCTGACCTTGGAGCTGCAGCATGTGAGCCCAAAGATGTTCGCTGACTCTCTGCAGTGAGCGTTCCTGTTGCGTTGCTTTTGCCATTCGGCTCTCGTGTCCCGACGCCAACGGTGCGATCCCGGTTCATCTGTGCGGATCGGCAGGAAGGGCGATCCTCATCAGTGCAGTGTGGGTTTGCCGCAGCACCGCTTGTATTTTTTCCCGGACCCGCAGGGGCACGGATCATTGCGCCCGATTTTGGGGACGGTGCGGCGGTAGGTGGCTTGGCCACCCCTGAGCTCTGAGAACATCCGTCGGAGCGGCGCAAAGTAGCGATAGATCGCCGTGACCCCGGCGGCGGCGCCAGCGATGAGTTGCTCGCGCCGGTCCGCATCCACGGGCTCCTGATAAGGGCGCATGGTCGGATCGGGGTCGTGCTCATAGGCCAATGCCAAGATCGGGATAAGCCAGCCACCATGATCTTCGTCATCCAGGAGTTCGGCCCAATCCTCTCTGCGCAGATCCATGCCGCGCATGAACCCTTGTGCCCAGGCGTTCGCGTGGGCGATGCCGTGATCGTCCTCGAGCAGCAACGGCAAAAACACATCACCGGATTGCAAGGTCTCGGAGATCAAGGTCCAATGGCGCATGAGGAGATCGAGGAAATCTTTGAGTTCCTGTTGGCTTGAGAAGGCCTCCTCGTCAGCCATCTCGCCTCCCCAAATCTCGGGCAGGTAGTCGCTCGGATGAACATGGGTGGGGCCGCAGATGAGGGCAGCGAAGAAGCCATCAAGCTCTTCCAAATTCATCGCGTTCTCATCGCGGAACCGGTTGAGAACAGACGACACGCGGTCGTATTCGGCGTCTGTCAGGGGTTTTGTAGTCATAGGGGGCCTCTCATGTGCTCGCCAGGGGAAAGCTCTGCTAAGACCGACTCTGGTCAATCTCTAGCATGCCGATGCGAGCGCTCAAGAGCTCGGGTTGCTGGTCATCATCACTGAGCAGGGCGTGCTTCAGGATCAGCCGGCGGACCAGGTCTGGCCACATTAAGGTCCCGGATGGCGCGATGCTGGCGGGAGAGCGCCCGTCGTTCGTAGCGATCGAGCTTGCAGAGCTGGTCCCAATCGGCCGCGTGACGTCGTCGGCTCTCCTGCGCTTGGGCGCGGCGCTTCTGGCGCCGCTCGACCTCGGCTTCATATGAGAGCTCGTCGGTGGGCGACCGCCGAAACCGGAAATCAACCTCATGCACCGTACCAATCCGCCACACTGCGCGCTTGGGGATCTGTGCTATGTTCGTGTTTCGTACTCCTGCCTTGACCGGAGAGATGCGCCATGGCCGATGCCTCAAACAACGTTTCGATTGTGCCTGTGGAGCTCGACGAACAGACGCTAAGGGCGGCCACTGAGGCCGCGTCCGGCGACCTGCTGCAGCAGCTGGCTAAGCAAGTTCTCGCGGCCCTGTGGCTACCCTAAGGTCTTGGCCCAGCCGAGTGCAGCAGCTGGGCTCAGGCCGCTCTCGCGGCCCTTGCCGAGATCAGGCCACAGGACGGGGTCGAGGGCATGCTGGCCGTGCAAATGGTGGCCACCCATCAAGCCGCGATGGGGTGCTTCCGGCGAGCTGCCCAACCGGCGCAGACCTCGAAGCTCGTGAGATGAATCTCGGGCATGCCGCGAAGCTGACGGCGACCTACCTCCGCCAACTTGAGGCTTTGGACAAGCATCGCGGCAAGGGCAGCCAGGCGGTGACCGTCAAATTCGTCCACGTGGCAGCGGACGTGCAGGCGGTCGTTGGCGCCCTGCCGGCAGAGCCAAACGCCTCGCATCCACCGGCGGCGGTGGCGCATCGGGCCGTACCGCCGGGTGAGCCAGAGCCATCCTCCGCCGGGCGTCGCAAGAATGCCGCGCGTCGATCAGGGTGGAAGTTCGTATTGCCTCACTGAAGAATGCTCCCGACACGGACAGCCGTTGCCTCACCGTCATGCTCACCTGCCTCATCATCGCCCCCGCAGCTCGCCCGAGCTCGGGAGCAAATCAGATGAGGCAACGATCCAAAATCGGGGAGCAATACAAGAAGGCCCTGCGATGAGCGGACACCTGCGTAACACGGGTCCCATGCGGGCCAGCCCGCGCTGCGGGGCCCGGACCCGCGCCGGCACGCCATGCCGGGCGCGCGCCGTGAGCGGCAAGAGGTGCTGCCGGATGCACGGCGGGGCGGTTGGCTCTGGGGCCCCGCAGGGCAATCGGAACGCCTTCAAGCATAGGCTGCACACGGCGGAGGCGAAGGCGCAGCGTAGGGCTGTGAGAGCTCTGTTGCGGCGAGCGTGTGAGATGCTGGACGACCTGACCTGAGCGGGTCCAATCGACAGATCAGACTTCTCCCTAGGGCTTCGCGGCCCGGACAAGCCCGTTGTTGTGCCATGACGTGGACGATGGCAGGGAGCGACTGCAGCAACCTGCCCCCCTCATTGCCTGTTCACCCTGCCACAACTCACTGTCATGCCTAGCTTGGATTGTGCTGATGCCAGCATCCAAGCTAGGCATGACGGTAGAAAAGCACGTTGCCCGTCGGCATCAGCTGATGAAACAGGCCAAAGTCGGCCCAGTTGCGGGTGAGCACGACGCATCCCCGCTCCAGCGCGTGAAGGTAGAGGATGGCATCGTTGAGAAGGGTCTGATCTTTGGGACGGCTGGTGAGGCGCAGCGCCAGCCCGGCCAGCATGCCGGCCTCAGCCAACGCCCGCGTGGACGGCGCGGTCAGGCGATGGCGTGGGATATCCTCCTCAATCACACCGCGCAACTCCTTTAAGGTGTTGGCCGTCTCTGGGTGCTTCGGATCGAGGCGCCCGAACAGATAGGTCAGCTCGGCCAAGCAGATCGCCGAATGGTTGGCGATGCGGGCCACCAGCAGATCCGCAACGCTCTGCGGGAGCTTGCCCTGCAAGACATCGATGTAGACACAGGTGTCGAGCATCAGCTCGGGCCCAGCCTCAACCTGATCCGGCACGAAGGGCAGATCCCGCGGGCGGGGGACCGCCTTGGACGGACGCTGCGCCTTGACCCGCCGCAACGCGGCCGCAAGATCAAAACTCAAGGTCGATGTCCTTGGAGACCCGTCCCTTGCGTGCCAGGATTTTTGGACCGAAGTCGTCCTCCAGGGCCACCTTCGCGAGGGCGTACTCAAGCAGCTGGGTGTCGGAGGTGAGGCCCGAGCGCTCCTTCGCCGATCGGATCAGCTCGGCCCGAACCCGGCCCGCAATGCGGCCATTGTCGCCCTTGAGGAGGCCGGCCCGCTCCGCTGTCTCAATGACGACCTGATGGCGACGGTGCGGGACTTCGTCGGCGGGCGGGTGGGGCTGGTGTATGGGTTTGCGGGCTCTGCTCATCGGGTTTTCCTCTTTGTTAAACAAATTTGGCATTCTGTTGAACAACATCAAGGGCATGGATTGATTAAGGTGTTTGGATTGAGGCTGGATGGCTGAGGACGAGACAAGTCCGTCCGGACCTGAGAGCATCCGTGGAGGCTCATTGCAGGTCTGTGAGGAGTGGCGGGGACAGGACGGGCAGGGCGTGAGCGCAGGCGAGACCTTCAAAAGGGTGGGTCAGACCGGCACGCTTACACAGGCGGCGTTCTGGATAGGCGAAGGCGCACGATGCCTCCGGCTGGATCAAGGATGCGGCGGCACAACCATCCTGCGTCAAGCGGTTGGTGCGGCGTTCAATCCGTCCACAAAATTCTGGAAGGCCGCCAACATCCGACATTCGGTAGCAAACGCCACCAAATTTCCGCGACCTGATCCGGTAATGTCCGCATTAGGGGCAATCCGTAGCACCTGACCGTTACTCCGGCAGTCCCGCCTTCCGGTATCCATCCACGAAATGTTCCCGCATCGCCTCGTCCCGGAAGGGTTGTGACGCGGCCCAAAAGCCTATCGTGAAGTGCGGGTTGCTCACCATAAACAACATCGTCAGGCCTCCTGAAGCCCCTCCAGTAAGACCGCCAGAGGCTCCGTTTGCCAACCGCTTCACTTAAGATGGGTGGGCCGCCTGATGCGGACACCATACCCATAAGAGCAGAGTCACCGCCCGCAACGAAGTGGATGATCGAGCGGCTGAAGGTGTGCCCACTCGCGGGTTGGCCGTCATCGCGGGACAGCGTCGTTAAACTCCACCTCCGTTGGCGACGGCATAGAGGCGCACTGCTCGCAGAATAGCAGTCTGGCGTCAAAAGTCGAATTCAACCCAATGCAAAGTAACGACGGGGCATCACGAGGTCAGCGTCAGCATTGCTCTCGCAGCGAACGGCAATGTCTACTTACACTATCTGTGTGCGATCAGTAATCCACAATAGAATTTCCAATCACTGGCGAAAGGAGTCTGGCGCTCTACCAAGCGGAGAGGGTAAATCGTCTTTGGATCAAGAAGGATCTTCCGCATGTCGACCTTGCCACAAACCAGCCCATGGGGCGATGAGACGCCCACGGGCGTCGCCTGAAGGCGGCGACCGGCACCAAGGACCCTGGTCTGCAAGAGGTGCTCGTTCGCCAAGTCCAGGACACCATGCCGGCCTCACCTTGGGCAAATGCAACAAGTGATGCGAGCCTCAGCGAGGCAGCCATTGTTGCCCTGAGGGAGATGGGACCGCAGGATACGGTCGAAGGAATGCTCGCAGGGCAGTTCGTGGCGGTGCATTGCTCGAGCATGGACTGCTTTAAGCGAGCCGCATCTGCGGGCGCCTCGCCCGCGGTTCGAGACATGAACCTGCGCCATGCCGAAAAGCCGATGGCCACCGGCCTCCGGCTGCTTGAGGCGCTCGAGCGGCGCCAGGGCAAAGGGCCGGCGAATGTCACCGTTGGCTTGAATGTCGAGCCGGGCGGGCAGGCGGTGGTTGGCGTGCAGGTGGGCCGGGCCGAGGTGGGGAGTCAACCGGCTGGGCGCCCTCGCCTGGAGACCCGTGGGAAAGGTCCAGGTTCTGCCTCTGCCGGTGAGGTCGAGCGCGACGAGCGGGGCATCCGCCTTGGATGATCATGCCCGCAACACCGGGCCGATGCGGGCGAGCCCGCGCTGCGGGGCGCAAACCCGAGCGGGAGGCGCCTGTCAAGCGCCCGCGGTCCAAGGGAAGCAGCGCTGCCGCATGCATGGCGGGGCCGCCGGATCCGGTGCACCCCGCGGCAACCGCCATGCGCTCAAGACCGGGCTGCACACCCGTGAGATGATCGAGCAGCGTCAGGCCGTGAGCGCCTTGTTACGATGCTCGCGCCGATTGCTGGATGGCCTGAATTGACATCCTCCCCTCCGTTCACGGGGGAGGACGTCAATATCCAAAGTCGTCCTGAAATCGATCGATCTGATGCATGCGCTCATGCAGGATCGTCACGATGCCGATGTCGCCATTGCTGAGCTTCCGCCAGTAGACGAAGTGCCGCTCATATCGGAAGAAGTAACCATCAACCCCAAACTCGGCCGGAATCGGACGAGACATCACCTCGTGCGTGTCAATCTTGCCAAAGGCGTCGAACAGCCCGGTGATATACCGCTCGGCCTGTTCGACACCCCATTGGTGGCGTGTGTAGCGGTAGATTTCGTCTAGGCGATGAGACGCTGCCTCCTGGACGCGGACAGAGGCCATGCCGCACTACGCCTTGTTGCGCGTGATGACTTCGGCGGCCGTGAGCGGTTGGTAGGAGGCCTCGGGAGCTGCGAAGGCTCGTGCTAGCTCCGCTTTAAGCCGCTCGAACGCTTCCTGCTCTACCCGCTCCTTGTCGCGGCGGATCAGATCGCGGACGTACTCGCTGACATTCTCGTAGGATCCAGTCTCGCTGACATTGGCGGCGACAAAGTCGCTCAGTGCACCGCTGAGCCGGACCGTCATCGTCGTGGTGCGGGACATTATGATGCCTCCTTAGATTGATGTGTCTTCAATATAATCAAAAATGAATACAGAACAAGGCTTGAACCTACTGCTGCAACCGTCCAGCTTTAGCAGTTGGGGAGTAGGTCTGGTGATGGTTGCGCCCGAATTCCTGTTCAGCCGACTACGCGGAAGCGTGTTCTCTCGCATCAGCTCCTCGTAGGCCAAGGGGCCCTCCGGGAGAGCCATCGCTTCTCGGTCTCGGCACGCTTATCCCCTGCTGAATCATAGGCCGGCGGGTCGGCGCTGTTCGATCCGTATGGCGTTCTCGAAGAAGGACATCCTGTCCTCCCTCGGGCACGTGGGACAGCCCCTGGCGGAGACGTGACGCAATCGCGCCGGTCCTTGAATGCACCGAGAGGGTTCGATCATCACCCATCAGAGCCTTTCCCGTCCGAGGGGGAGACAAAAGGCCCAATGCCGAAAGCGCACGTCAATGTGTCTTCTGCACTGGGCTTGTCGGTCGCATCACGCCAGCGCTGGTTCGTGAGCCCTCTGGGTTCGGGCTGCGCCCGGGAGGAGTAGCACGGTTCAATCCGTGGCCTCGCCCGGCAATTGCAGTGCCCTCAAACACGAGCTGACCACGCGCAGAGCAAGGCTGTGAATGCCCTGCTGCGGCAGTCTCGGACGATGTTCATGGAGATAGGTTGGGGCGTAAGGGTGGTGAACCCTGTCGCCGCTGGATCAACTGACGCGGAACGGGCAATCGACTGAGCGCCGGGGACGATTTTCCGAGCAAGCTGGGTACACGGATGAGGATCCGAATGGGCAGGCTTGCTCATGGCACAACAGTTGTGTACACATAAGAGTACACAAAGGGATTGTCATGGTTCAACCGCAGAAGGACAAGCAGGTTCGGGTCGGCGTCCGTGAACTGCGGGCGAACCTCAGCGGACTGCTCCGGCAGGCCCGCCAGGGCACCTCGTTCCTTGTCATGTCGCGCAACGTGGTCATCGCCGAGATCCGGCCCCCCTCTGGTGCGGAGCGTCCCCGTCGGGTCCCAGGCATGTTGAAAGGCAAGATCCGCATGGCGGAGGATTTCGACCTGCTGCCCGACGACGTTCTGTCCGCCATGGAGGGTAACGGCGGTTGAGGATCCTTCTCGATACTCACGCTCTTCTCTGGTGGCTTGAGGGTGATCCGCGGATCGAGCGCCAGGCCCAGGACCTCATCGCCGACCCTGCGAACGACATTTTGGTTAGCATCGCCTCATTGTGGGAGATCGTGGTGAAGGTGCGCGTTGGAAAGCTGGAGGCCGACATCCATGACATCGGTGCCGCCATCAACGCTCAAGGCTTCGAAACACTCGAGATCCGCCCCGAGCATCTTGAGGACCTCGTCCGTCTCCCGATGCACCACCGGGACCCCTTCGATCACCTGCTGATCGCCCAGGCCATCGCTGAAGGCCTCACTCTCCTGTCGGAGGACCGGCATGTTTCGGCGTATCCAGTGGCCCATGTCACCTGCACCGACAAGGGTCCGTGATGGCTCCCCACCGTGAACGATGGGGCTTCCCGGGCTCACGCCGCGAGAGTTTCTGCTTCATCGGCCGCCGCGGTCGCGATTTGGATATTCACTCTGCTGCAAAATTCACCTTGGGCCGAGCGAATGCCCGCAATGCCGTCTGCGCAACGCAGAACGGCAGTTGCAACCGGCAGCGTCGGACCAGAACCAGAAATCTGATCAGCAGGCTGGCGATTGGAACTGCGGAAGCAAGCCATCGTTTCAATGATACTTCACGGTCCGGGGAGGCAAGCGATGGGCAAAGGCAGTGAGAAGGTGCGCACCAGCGCGAAAAAGAACAAGCTGCGCGAGAAGGCCAAGAGGCTCATCAGCGAAGGAAAGAAGCTGACAGGCGAGCTTGTGAAGTATGATCCTCGCCATAAGAAGGCGACTTGATGGGAAAAGACGGCGCCCGAAGGCGCCGTGTGGTGCGGCGTTTCCTTGCCCCTTGGCCCTTTGGCGCTCGGGCAAAACCACCTCGCGTCGGTTCAGGCACGAAACTGCCCTCCCATCATGCTGGAGCCTGCCCGCTTCAGATCGTGCGCCGGGGCGTCGATCACGCCGTCCGGGGCCGGCCCGCGTCGTATAGGCCGATGACGACCGCCCCGTCGGAATTCTGGCACGTGAGATCGGCCGTGCCCTCGATTGGACCCACGACAGCACCACGGGTGACCATGGGCGTAATCCCGGCCTGTGCGGAACAGTCCCGGTGTGGGTCGCGCCCCGCTCAGGGTTGGCCTGTCAGGCGCTGGCGGTGCAGGGGAAGAAACGGTGTCGGATGCCCGGCGGGGCGGGTGGCTCGGGAGCACTGAACGGCAACCGCCATGCGCTCAAGACAGGGCTGCACACCAAGGAGATGATCGAACAGCGTCAGGCGGTGAGCGCCCTGTTGCGGCGCTCACGCCAGATGCTCGATGATTTAAAGTGAGCCTGCGGGCGCCACTGACCCGTGGACTCATGAGGCATGAGGCACAGATCGAGGGACTGTTTTTAAACCGCCTTGGGGGACATCGATAGCGTATCCAACAGTGTCCGCGCCATCTGTCGTTCCCGTGTACTGAAGCCTTCGCTGAACCAGCCATAGATCGGTGCTAGGAGATCGTGTGCCTCGGCCACCCGGCTTTGCTCGCGTAACATGTCGGCGAGGCCACATGCAGATTTCAGCTCCCACATGCGAGCTTTCTGCTCACGGGCGATCACCAGAGCCGTGCGGTAGCTCTGTTCAGCCTCGGCCGGCCATTTGGCCAGAGAGCGTATGAGATCCCGGTCTGAACCTGCTTGTACCTCCCACGCTTGGGGTCGCTGTCCCTCGCCGGCTCGATGACTAAGCAGCATCAAGCGCCCGAGCCACTGCCTCGGGGTCCCTTTCGATCACTCTAAGGTAGGCGAAGCAACCGTATCCGGCATGAACCGACCCCGCTCCTAATCCTTCAGACGAGCGAGGTTAATCTGAAAACGTTCGGCGAATTTGGCCTGACTGAGACCTGTGCGCTGACGCGCCCGGCGGACAGCACGAGCTGCGACGGCGCGCGCCAGTTCCTCCTCGGAGGCGGGCGGGTTGTCTCGGTCCTCGAGGGCATTGCGCTCGATCTCCTCTTGCGTCATCGCATCCAGGCGGGCGCGTTCGGCTGCGTTGAGGCGAGGCGGGTTAGACCGGAGATCCTCAAGCGTCTTGCGAGTAATGGCCATAGCTCCTGCTCTCCTTGGCATTCGAACGACGAGCTGAGATGAGGCGGCAGACGGAGCCGCGCAGGGTGTCGACGACCGGATCGAGCGTGCCGTCGATGAGCCCGATGGCCTTGCGGCGTTCCTCACCGTTGTCTGCGCGGCTGGTGTCGAGATCGAGCCGATGATCGTCCAAAAATACAGCTGCCGCATAGTCAAAGCGGACGCAGTGCTTGGCTTCATGGGCTGACGCCTTGGCATCGTCCCATTCGAATTCGGCCGGCGCGTCCACAGAGTAATTATGCGGGTATCCCGTACGGTGGCAACGGGTATCCCGTATAGGGAAGCTATGCCTCCAAGCCGACTGTCTCAAGCTTCGGGCTCACGATATTGGGTTCGTTCTGCCAAAACGGAACCGCCTGTCTCGGTTGTTGAGGAGCAAAATGAGCCGGCCATGGCGGCCAGTGCCTCATCGAGGTCGTTCACGGCTGCGTTCCGACGCGATAGGGCCCGCCGCTCATAACGGTCAAGCTTGCCGAGCTTATCCCAGTCGGAGGTGCTGGGCTGCGCAGGCCTGTGCCGCGCCGCAAAATATGCCTCGAGCCACTGTTCTTCTGTGCCATCGCGAATGGCTTGCGCGTGGGCGGCTCGGGAATAGGTGATCCGCCTTGGGGAAAGGGGGGCTTCCCCTGAGGCGAGCTCCGGGGGATCCGCCACCAAGCGTTCAAGCAGAGCCCGCTTGGCTTGGCGGGCCCGGAGCACATCCAGCGTCGCCGCTGCGACGCAGGCGGCCGCCGTCCGAACGGCTGCATCATGCATCATTTCCCCTGCGATCGCTTCCGTCAGGGACGCCAAGTCCGCAGCGAGGTCAGGCAAGGCTGCCGCCGGAACGGCCAAGCCATGCTTGAGGGCATTCAGTCGGGAACGGACCTTGCCCAGGCTGGTGCGGGGGCCGGTGCTGCGCTGCGCGTTGCGTTGATTGGCTTCCTGTTTCCTGAGGGACGGCATGATCACACCCCGCGCCTCGCCGGGTTCGTCAGGAGATGTCGGTGACATCAGTTGCCACAGTCCGAAGCCGGCGCGCCATGGCCTCGCGGCGGCGCTCCATCTCCACCAGCGCCCGGTTGCGGCGGGCTTCGGCGCTGGCGATCATCTGATCGATGCGCTCCACCTGACGGCTCTTGTCGAACAGAGCCTGCGCCATGATCGACTCCAGGGTGAGGCCCTGCTCGGCCAGAACGTCGGCGAACGCCTGTGCGGCAGCTTTATCGCCCGCAAGCCACTGCTTCACGAGCACCGTGTGTGTGTCTCCCATGGGCCTGCGGATGTGACCGTCACTTAGCTCGAGCAGGCGCATCACGGCCTGTTTCCGGGCCAGCATGAGAAGGCTGGCCTTCAGGCGCCGCAGGCGCTGCGCCTCCCAGACGAGGTCGACGATGTCCTTCACCCAGATCGCCTCAATGATGTCGGTGGGGCCAACGGCACTCGTCACTCGTGACAGGAGCTCATCATACTCCTCCTCACGTTCGCCCTGGATGAGGGGGCGCTGTGCGAACAGAGAGCCCAGATCGCTGGGCAGCACACGCAAGTCAGACGGCGTCAGGGCGAGGTCATGACTGGGAGAAGGGGAAAGGGATTGAGCGTGGCGAGGCATGAAAGACAATTGTCCTACATCGATAAGGGGCCGTCACGCGAGCTGTCTGCCAAGCAGAAGCGTTGAGGTGCCCTGCTCGTTCGGTTCGTGTCTATGAGAACATATAGCGAACAAAAAAGGCAGGATCATGGAGAACTGTATCTCGGCTGACGCGTGAACGGCACTGATGATCCTGATCTGCAGGTAACCTGCTGAGATTGACAGCTTGAGGCTGCCCCGTCGCAATAAGTGGATCAAGTGGACGCCGGGTGGTGCTAGGTGGATGGACCAGAGGACGTGCCCTAGGCGACCATGTGCGCAACACCGGTCCGATGCAAAGCAGTCCGCAATGAGGGCCACGACCCGCTCTGGCTATGCCTACCAAGCGCCGGCGGTCAGGGAAAGAGGCATTGCCGGATCCATGGCAGAGCGGCCGGTACAGAGCGCCCAAGAGAAACTGGAATGGCTTCAGGACGGGCTATACACTCTGAAGATGACCGAGGAGCGTCAGGCGGTCAGGGACTTGTTGAAGTGCTCGTGTCAGGTGCTGGAGGGCCTTGAGTAAGTCAGCGGACCAAATCGGCCGAGGGCTTTTGTTGTCCACCCGGCCGTGGCCTCGCTCCATAAGTGGCACAGGGCGCTGCGACGGCATTATCGATCTCGATTGAGACAGGGATGGAGGGGTGCCACACGAGGACAGCAAACGGCGTGGGGCTGAGAATTGTCAGAGAACCCTTCTTGGGGATTGCGCGTGCGCGCACGGAATCCAGGAAGGTTATCAGATCGAGATGAGTGCCATAGGAGGTCGTCCGTTAGCAGCAAGGTGCGCTTAGCGGAGGAGCCGTTGGTGACGCACGAAACGCGGCAATGCGATCGAGCCAGCCTGCAAGGAACCCAATCGTCATCTGATCGTAGGTGTCAGGTCGATCTTAGCTCGAGTTTGGCCATTTCTGATGGGTATTTGGGGGCGGAGGGGGGCGAAGCGAACGATGCGGTAGACTGGCAGCGTTTCCGCCAAGAGACGCCGCCATGCTGCACCTGCCCGCCCGCTTCGCCGCGATCATTGTAGCCTTTGCCCCACTCTTTCGCCACCGGACCTGGCGCCATGCCGAAATCCTGCTCGCCGGGGCTCTTCTGGCGCCCGGCAAGCGTACCGTGACCAGCCTCCTGCGCATCACCGGCCTCAGCCGTGAGCGCCACTTCGTCAACTTTCATCGCGTGCTCAATCGCGCCCGGTGGAGCACACGCGAAGCCGCCCGGTTGGTGCTGGGCCTGCTGATCCGCGCCTTCGCCCCGACCGGTCCGGTGATCCTCGGCGTGGATGACACCATCGAGCGCCGCCGCGGCAAGTGCATTGCAGCCAAGGGCATCTACCGCGATCCGGTCCGCTCCTCCGATGCTCATTTCGTCAAGGCCTCAGGCCTGCGCTGGATCAGCCTCAGGCTGCTGGCGCCCATTCCGTGGGCCGCCCGTACCTGGGCTCTGCCGGTCCTGACCACTCTGGCGCCCTCCGAGCGATATTGCCGTGAGTGTGGACAGCGGCACAAAAGGCTGACCGACTGGGCGCGTCAGAGGATGCTGCCGATCCGGCGCTGGCTGCCCGAGCGCGAGCTGGTGCTGGTCACCGATATGGGTTTTGCCGCCCTGGACCTGCTGGCGGCGCTGTCTCGCCGGAGCGTGATCTGTATCACGCGGCTTCGGCTCGATGCCGCCCTCCACGAGCCGGTCCCACGGCGCCGGCCTGGAACGAAGGGCCGTCCGCGCACCAAAGGAACTCGCCTGCTGACCCTATCCGATGTGCTGATCCGGACGAGCACACGCTGGCGCCGCGTCACGGTGCCCGGCTGGTATGGCGAAGGGGACCGTGTGATCGAATTCTGCTCCGCGACCGCGGTGTGGTGCCATAGCGGAAAGCCCGTCGTGCCGATCCGCTGGGTGCTGGTGCGCGATCCCCTCGGCCGGTTCTCGCCCCAGGCCCTGCTGTGCACCGATCCCGCGCGCGATCCTGTGCAGATCATCCGCTGGTTCATCTTGCGCTGGCAGGTCGAGGTCACCTTCCAGGAGGCGCGCGCCCATCTGGGCGTGGAGACGCAGCGGCAATGGTCCGATCGCGCTGTGGCTCGCTCCACCCCATGTCTGTTCGGACTGTTCTCGATTGTGACCCTGTTGGCAGGCCAACTCCATCATCAGGCCCGCACGGCTGTTTGGACCGAAAGCTGGTACCGCAAGTCTCATCCGAGGTTTGCGGATGCTCGAGCAGCCGTGCGACGCCAGATCTGGCGCGAAACGGGTTTACTCACGTCCCAGTGCCGGCACAAAACGCCGAAACCCACACGGGCCCTTCAGCGATGCTTGATCTACGCACTCTGTCATGCCGCGTGATCGGCCAAACTCGAGCTTAGACATCCTTCTCAACCCGAGACTAATCTGAAGGTCGAGTGCCACGGCCGATGGGATGGCGGAGGCGGACGCCCGGCCCGCCCCCATTCTCAGGGATGAACTGAAGTCCTGCGCGCTCAAAAGCTTCAATCAAGGCTTGGTTGTTCACTGTGAAGAGCCGCGCGCTTTCATCTTTGATTTCGAACGCACCGATCGTCGATTTCGAAACACCAGATGCAGAAGCGAGATCTTTCTGCTCCATGCCTACCAGCGCCCTTGCCGCGCGGCAGAGGCGCGGTGTGAGACGCACAGTCATGTCGCTTGCTCACCCAAGAAGAAAAGCTGCATTTGAGATACAGGTTTCTCGACAAACAAGACAAAAAGCTGTATTCTAGATGCAGATTTTGAATCGGAGTCCAAGAACATGGCTTTTGTGTCTCGAATTATTCAGTTTGCCACTCTGCAAGTCTTTCGCCATGCAAGCGGATCATGCGCGGTGCAGCTTCTCTTGTGGCTTATTCCTTTACGGCCGCCAAGCTCTGAGATGTGTTTATCCCTGCGCAGGCTAGAGCCGGCACCACTGCAACCAATCATAGCTGGGCTACGGACACAGCACTTGTTCACCATTGTCCAGCAGGAGCAGGTCGAACTCAGGAGTGGCACCGGGACATTGCATGTTGGGTCGAGTCTCGCCTTGGCCCAGCATGTGCCACGGCGGTTCGTGATGACGGCACAACACCACCTGAAGTCTACGTCAACCTGGATAGGTCGGCGCGCGCTCAAAAGATTATGCTTTTCTGTTCTCGATAGAGGACATTGGTGATGACCGAAGGATCAAATCGAAGCAGCCACGGGGCAGGTATTACCTCTGATCGAGCCCGTGCTTATGCAGGAACTCCAACGATCGCCTCACTCGGAATACGCGTACGTCTCGTGCCTGCAGATCCTGAGCGGGAGCGCCAGCTTGCCAATCTTACGGCCGCCTGTGAAACCTTGCGCGCTGACTGCGAGTGTTTGTTTCAGCAGATTGCCGATCTGATCAATGAGGACGCTCTGCGAGAGCAGGAGAGGGAGCGTCCTTCCCGTCCATCCTATCTTGATAGAGACGGTTGATGGCCTTCGTTGAAATCGAGGATGTCCGGACAACAGCACGCCGGAAGCTGACTCCGCACCGGCGGCTTCAGGTGTGGGAGAAGACGAGTGGTGTGTGCGTGCTGTGCGATCGCAAGATTGATGGTGTGCGCGAGCGCTGGATCATCGAGCACATTCGCGCTCTTGAACTTGGTGGTCCCGATGATTTCGGCAACATGGGACCAGCGCATGAAACGTGCGCCGTGGATAAGACCCGTGACGATCATCGTCGGGCAGCGCGGGCGAAACGGCAGAAAATTCGGCACATCGGCGTCGACAGTTCCAAGCGACCGCTACCATTCGGAAAGACAAGTCCCTGGAAACGAACACTGTCTGGTAGAGTTGTGCCGCGATGAACATTGGCCGCTCATACAGAAGCCTCCAGAGCAGACTGGATTAAACTCCAACTCGCGGGGCGCTCACCTCGGAACGCCCAGCCGCGAGTGCCTCCGCAACGAAAATGATCAACGAGTATCCTGAGCCGCTCTCGGTTGTTGACTCTCTGGCGAACGAACGGCCGGCGCACTAATCCCTTTTCCAGGGATCGACGCAGTGTCTGTGGAGTACTCAGACGCGGCAGAGGGGGCTCGCCTTGACAAATCTGGATAACCAAAGTTTGTCAAGGCGCACATTACCTTTTTTGATAATTTCTTTTCATCATGGCCCAATCAATGAAGCGTATCCGCAAAGCAGTCCTTCCCGTCGCTGGTCTCGGCACCCGGTTCCTGCCGGCCACCAAGGCCGTTCCCAAGGAGATGCTCTGCGTCGTCGACCGTCCAGTCGTGCAGCATGTGGTCGATGAGGCGCGTGCCGCCGGCATCGAGCATTTCATCTTCGTTACCGGCCGCAACAAGGCGGTGATCGAGGACCATTTCGATATCGCCTATGAGCTCAACCGTACGCTGGAGAGCCGCAACAAGACCAAGGAGCTGGAGCTTCTCGCCAAGGATCAGCCGCAGGCCGGCCAGACGAGCTTCACCCGCCAGCAGGAGCCGCTCGGTCTCGGCCACGCGGTCTGGTGTGCCCGCGAACTGGTGGGCGACGAGCCCTTCGCCGTGATCCTGCCCGATATGCTCAGCCGCGGTTCCATGGAGCAGATGATCGCGGCCTACGACAAGCATGGCGGCAACATCATCGCCGTCGAGGAGGTGCCGGAGGATCAGACGCACCAATACGGCATCGTCTCGGTCGGCCAGGAATTCGGCCAGACCTTCGAGATCATCGGCATGGTGGAAAAGCCGCCGAAGGGCACCGCGCCCTCGAATTACATCATTTCCGGCCGCTACATCCTGCAGCCCGAGATCTTCGACCTGCTCTCCACCCAGGAGCGCGGCGCCGGCAACGAGATCCAGCTCACGGATTCCATGATCCGCCTGATGAAGGACCACCCCTTCTTCGGCATGAAGTACCAGGGTAAGACCTACGACACGGGCTCCAAGATCGGCTTCCTCATGGCCAACGTCGCCTATGCCCTGGAGCGCGAGGGGCTGTCCGCCGATTTCCGCCGGGAGCTCGAAGCCCTGCTGCGGCAGAGGTGAGAAACGGAGAGACGGAGAACCCGCTTGCGCAGTAAGTCAGTGAGCCGGGCGACGTGGTTGTCGCCACCAGTGACCTTCTGTGCCACATCGCGGTAAATCTGTTCCTAAATAAGCCTTCAGCCACTTCTGTCCGCGGCATGCCATCCGGCAATAGCTCTGTGACCGTGCATGATACCGGAGTCGCGGTTCACCGTGGGGCTTACGATCCTGAAGGTCCCGCTTGCGGGGTCCTTGGCCGCGGTGCCCAGCCCAAGCACGATTCGACCTGCGATGTGCCTGGGATTCCTTGATAGGATCGAGAGGATATCTGCTATTAATGGGGGAGGCTCGCCCAGCACTCGCGAGGCCAGGATCTTAGAGCGTCATGGCGCCTGGGTCTCGAAGTTGCGTCCGATTCAAATTTGATCTGTGGCACACCCGGGGAGGCACATCTGTTCGGATGCCCTCAGCTGTGATGAAGCCCGCCACCTCATATAAAAGGTGGAAACACGACCATATCACCGAGCGGAAAGATCGTTTTAGCTCTTTGTTAACAATATCTAGGCATCATTCTCTAACATGCTTACGGCTCCCTCAGTCGGTGGTCCCCACCAGAGCAGATGGCGCAGAAATAAGGCCTCATTCCGTCCGAAAATATCGCTGTTCTTCTAACCAAGGTCGCTAAGTTTCACTAGGATTAGCGAGGCTAAACCTGACGATCGAGAAGAAAAAACATGTTGTCGATCAGGTCGAACCTCTCCGCTCTCACAGCGCTTCAGTCGCTCCGACTCACCCAGAGCTCTCTCACCAAAACTCAGGCGCAGATCTCAACTGGTCTGCGGGTCAGCGAGGCGTCGCACAACGCGTCATACTGGTCGATCGGCGTCAAGATGAGGTCCGACATCGGCGCACTAGGTGCCGTCAGAGACTCCATCAGGCAAAGCAAGGCGATGCTTGAGACCTTTACGTCGGCTCTCGACAAAACCTTGGTCTCCCTCAACAAGATAAAGCAAGGGCTCGTCTCCGCGCTTCAGCCAGGGGCTGATGTTGCGGCTATTCAGGTCGAGATCCAAGCGCAAATCGAAGGTCTCAAGAATATCGCCGGGTCAGCGGCGATTAACGGCCAGAACTGGCTCTCTGGTGCGGGGGAAACGATCCATCTGGTGGTGTCCTATGATGGAGTGGGCCACAAAGTGAATACGCTGGCCTTCGATTCGAGCCAGACCCTTTTATTTGCGGATGCCAAAGCCGGTGTGGGCGGTCTCCTCGGCCAGGTTGCGGCAATTGACATTGCCAAAGGGATTCCCCCCCTGCGTCTGACAGGTTTAAACACCATCGGTTCTGTCTCCAGCGGCGGCGGCTCAGGCATACCGCTGGTTCTGACCGGCACCACAGGTGCTGACACTCTGCAGGGTGGCGCTGGGAATGACACGCTCACCGGGTCTCTTGGGAGAGACTTGTTGTCCGGCGGAGCGGGAGCTGACACCTTCGTGTTCATCACCGCGGCGGACTCCCCTCTGCATATACTGGAACGTGATGTGATCACCGACTGGGCTAGTGTGGATCGAATCGACTTGAGCGCTATTGATGCAAGCACTGGGCAGGCTGGGTACCAGAGCCTGGTGTTTGTCGGGCAGGGCTCGGTGAGCAACGCGGTCAAGCCAGGTCAGGTCAAATACTTTCACGACAACGGCAATACCTATGTTGTGGGCGATGTGAGTGGGGATGGACAAGCCGACTTCAAGATCGACATTCGTGGTGTCCATGACCTAATCGCCGAGAACACGGTCCCTGAACTTTACGCAAATGCATTGAAGGCGGTCGACAAAGCTATCGATGGCGTTATCACAGGGTCAGCTAGGATGGGCGCGACCAAGGCTGTCTTGGAAACGCAGGAAGAGTTTATCAGTGTACTATCCGACGCCTTAACAACAGGGGCTGGGGCTTATGTTGACGCAGACATGAATGAGGCTTCAGTTCGCCTGCAGGCTCTAACGACGCAGCAACAACTTGGTATTCAAGCATTGGCGATTGCAAACCAGAACAGCCAAATTCTCCTGAAGCTCTTTCCGTAAGCATTGCCTGCTGCGAGCCGGTGCACTTCCTGAGCTCGTCCGAGGCTGCTTTTTAATGCTCATCTCGCAACCTCCCTTATAATTCCAGGATATTCTGGCGCGGATCATCAGACGGTGGACTCAGCAACCGCCGCGCATCTGCTGCGCGTCTGAGCGCCTGATCCTCATGATCGGTTCGCCGAATAGCCCAGGAGGCGCCGACGCAGAGCTGATGGGCTGGCAAGACTTTCTCCAGGATCAATCGTCGAACCGTTGCTTCGTGCCGTTCAGAACCGTTGCCGCCTCCTCAAGCGCCGATTCACCCCGCTCTGTGCGTTCGCCGTCATGGTATGGCGGGATATCGTGGTTGTTACGGAGGGATTGCACCCGCGCCCGGGCCAGCCATTACCCTTGCCGGTTCGCTTGCCAACGGCGCTGCGCTCCCGTCATTGCATTCCGGTCTACCGGACCGCCAGCCGACAGGTCCGAGGAAAGACACGAAGGGTCGATCGGAATGTGGGTCAGGCCACACCGGGGTGCCTTGCGGCGCCAGCCTACCAAACGGTCCATCGCTGTGAGAGTCAGGCCGTCCGGGAACTGGCTACCATTCATTGACTGTCGCTGTGGTGGATGAGGTTGGCTCGCCAGGGCTGTCGATCATGCAGAGCCTGCTCCAGGGCATCGAGCACGAACTCGGCCCGGGCCGAGCGCGACGCACACCAGCCCACGATCCGGCGAGCGAAGGCGTCGATCACGAAGGCCACATGGACGAAGCCCGACCAGGTCGCCACGTACGTGAAGTCGCTCACCCACAGGGCATTCGGCCGCGGCGCCGTGAACTGCCGGTTGACCCGGTCACGCGGGCATGGCGCGGCGCCGTCGCTGACGGTCGTCCTGATGCTCTTGCCGCGAACCACACCCTTCAGGCCCATCTGCCGCCTCAGCCGGGCGACCGTGCAGCGCGCAGCATCGATCCCCTCACGCTGCATCTGGCGCCAGACCTTGCGAACCCCATAGACGCCGAAGTTTTCCGCAAAGACCCGGCGGATCTCCTGACTGAGGTCGGCGTCCCGGCGCTCGCGGGCCGGTCTGCGGTCGGGATTAGCCTTGCGGGCGGCGTGCTCATAGTCGGTCGACGGGGCGATCGGCAGCACACGGCAGATCGGCTCGACCCCGTAGACCTTACGACGCTCGTCGATAAACGCCTTCATGGCTTGAAGCGGCGGTCGAGCTCCGCCTGGGCAAAATACGCGCTGGCCTTGCGCAGGATCTCGTTGGCCTGGCGCAGCTCCCGCCCCTCCCGTTCGAGCGCCTTGACCTTCTCCTGCTCCGCGCTCGTCGGCCCGGGGCGCAGGCCCTGGTCGCGCTCGGCCTGGCGCACCCAGTGCCGCAGCGTCTCGCGCGAGCAGCCGATCTTGGCCGCAATCGACAGGATCGCCTCATACTGCGAGGCGTACTCGTCGCGGTGCTCGAAAACCATCCGGACCGCTCGCTCGCGGACCTCTGGTGAATATGGGGGTGTTCGCTTGGTCATGGCTCCATCCTGTCAGGAGTTGGAGCCTCCGGGAATCCCGGCGCGGTTCACTCCTGCGCCGGAGATTGCTCTTGCCAGCGTAATCCACGCAAAGTGCGGAAGAGCCACACAATCGGGGGAAGATCGGTGCGGGGTCTTCGACGTAAACTCAAACCGTCAGCAGACGCCTTGGCTGCCCTCGCCTGGGCGGTCTCCGAGGGCGCCGCGATCGCGCGTTGGAGAGTCCGTCGAGCGTAACGTTAGCCGCGCGATGGCATAAATCGGGTGCGATTAACAGTATTGGACCAATGTCGGTTCGTCCTTTTATAAGTCGTAAAGCAGTGGATCGCAGCAAAATGCGAGAGTTGGCGCCTCTCCAAGACAGCTATGTCTTTGAGCCAAGCCGATAACGTGAGGGGCGTCTTGGAAGCGATTTCGGCGAAGGCACGCGTAATCAGAGCGGGACCTGTTTTCAACCACACAACATCATTATCCCCTCGGTTCAAGGCATTGCTTGCTAGCTCAAGGGCACGCCCGATTACGGTGTTGTTGGGAGCAGCCGCTAAAAAGTTGTTGCCCAGAGTGCCAACGGCCAACCCGCCGAGAGCGTAATCCTCTTGATAGACAGCCAGAGCGGCGTGAGACGGGAGAACCGAACTGATGGGTGCAAGGCAACGGTCATCTGCATCAACGTAGACACCGCCATGGGCATAGAGATAAGCAAGGCGAAACAGATCTGCCTTTTCAGCTGGGTTTTCCGCTCTCCGATAGGCTCTCAGGACATGTGGCGCATAGGTTTGCGTGAGGAACTCTCGGGCCGCAGTGTCATCAAATAGCCGATAGCGATAGTCCTCGTTGGTCAAACGCCAGGACTCCATCAGACATGTAACGTCCTCAGGCGGAGTAGCATCGTCCCAATATTGAACGATTACCTTTGGAATGGGGGCATAGCCTTCCTGATTGCTCTCAGCCTGAAAGTGGTTGAAGAGTTGAGCTTGGCGCATCGCAACGATCAACTGTATAGCGGAGGCAGTATGATCCGCATTCAAGCGCAGCAGCGCTTGTAGGGGCGCGACTCGATCTTTGGGGAGTAGCATCCTAATGTTGGCGAGTTGATCCGTGAGAGTTTTATCGAGAGCGAACTCACCATACAATTGGCCCATGTGGCTCTGGGAACTATTCGTAGACTTGCCCTGGGCGATGAGTGCAGGTGTATTTAGGCGGGTCCATGCCTCAAGGTGGCTGCGAGCATCGTCGATTCTGAGGAGCAACATGCAAACTCGAAACATCTCCGCGTGAGCCCAACCATCCCGCGGGTTCAGCATGACTGCCGTATGATAGTGCTCTCTCGCCTCGTCAAACTTGTATTGGGCCTCGGCGAGCTGGCCATGGAACACATTGATCCGGGCACGTTCCGAGGCGATCTCAGATGAAAACGCCTGCAGTTTTGCTGTAGCTGCTTCAAGATCACCGCAATGAAGATCGTACTGAATACAATGCGACCATGCCCAAAAACTGTGTGGATCCTTTCTCAAAGCATCTTCAGCCAACTTCCGAGCTGCATTCAGGTGCCCAGCCTGTTTTAGCAACTCAACTCGTTTGCGAACGATTTCCCATCGCTCGCCAAAAAGGGCGGTTCCTGTGTCGAGGAGCTCAAAGGCAGCGACGCGTTCTCCGCAGTCGTTAAGAGCTTGACTCGTTTGGATGTAGAGCCACATGTTTTTGGGATGCAGCTGGACTGCACGCTGATAGATTGAGAGACACTGCTCCGAGTCTCCCGCGAGACGCGCAGATTCAGCGAGTTGCATTAGTGCCGACGGATGATCCGGCTCTGTCTTGAGGACTTGCTCCAAAATCTCCTCGGCTGTGTCAGGCTTGCCAAGCGCCCGTTCTTCGATTGCGAGCTCAACGAAGGCCTGCAAACAATCAGGGTCAGTCTCTGAGATACGGCGGAATTCAGCGCGCGCGGACTCTCGATCACCGACATGACGCTCCATATAACCTCGTTGCATCCTGGCGTGGACGTTACCCGGTTCAAGCTGAATTGCCGCGTCGATGACTCTCTTGGCCTCCTCATAAAGACCACGATCTCTGAGCTCAGTTGCGATCTCCAGCTTCACCGGCAGATGGTTAGGATCCGCGGCGGCGGCAGCTTGGAAGTGGGTGAGGGCACTGGTGCGATCCCCGCGCTTGCGGGCCACGTGACCCAGGCCAACCTGTGCGCTGAAGTGCTGCGGAGCCTGTGTGAGAACTTCCTGCAGCACGGCTTCCGCCTCATCAAGCCGCCCGAGTTCGCGCAGTTCCAGCGCCATCTCCACTTTGGGGGAGACTTGATCTGGATCGGCAGTCAGAGCAGCCCGGAAGTATTCAAGGGACGCAGCTCGATCCCCACGGCTTCGGGCCTGCCGGGCTAAATCCAGCTGGGTTTTAAGTTCGGCATACATTTGCGGTTATTCTCGGGAGTTCACCGCTACGTATCATCGATATGGTACGCGTCAACAGCGATGACGGAGAATCGGTCGGCAACGTCTGCCTTGCTGCTCTCGTTCAGCTGCAATCTTCCGACATTAAGTGAACTAACGCGTGTGGACATTCAGATGACCTGAGGGATTCCTGGTTTGGCTGAAATTTGATTCAAGACTGCTAAACTGGAGGTCAGCCTTGAATCGTTTGGTCCTGAAGGATGAACAGTGGGCCCGCGTCGCGCCGTTGCAGCCCGGCAAGGTCGGTGATCCCGGCCGCTCGGGAGCGGATAATCGGCTCTTCCTTGAGGCGGTCCTGTGGATGGTACGCCCCGGAGGGCCCTGGCGGGACCTTCCCGAGATGTTCGGGAACTGGAATAGCGTGTTTCGCCGCTTCCGCCGGTGGGCTCAGACCAATATGTTCGAGCACTTCTTCCACGCTCTCTCAGGCGATCCTGATTGCGAGTACGCGCTCATCGACGGCACGATCATCCGCGTCCATTAGCATGGCACGGGCGCCACAGGGGGACTTTTGGTCAGGCGATTGGACGCTCGCGCGGCGGCCTGACCACCAAGATCATCGCCCTGGCGGATGGACTTGGCAATCTGGTGCGCTTCCAACTGCTTCCAGGCCAGCGGCATGACAGGGTCTGGGCTGAGCTCCTGTTGGAAGGCATCGAGATCGGGGCTCTGATCGCCGTCAAGGGCTTCGACGATGATGCGCTGTGCCGGGAGCTTGATGCCCGCGGCGCCACCGCCGTCATCCCACCCAAAGCCAATCGTGCGCAGCAGATTGCATGTGACTTTGCGATGTATCGCTGGCGTCACCTCATCGAAAACTTCTTTTACAGCATGAAGCAGTTCCGCCGCGGCATCACCCGCTACGACAAGACCGATCAGAGCTTCTCAGCCATGATCCATCTCGCCGTCAGCTTCATGGCCCTCAAATGAATGTCCACACGCCTTGAACGGTAGAAACTTCGGAAACAAGAACGGCACAATTGACCTACTTGAGCCTGATTGTGTTTTGGTTCAAAACAACACCTCTATTGAGCCGGATAGTTAGAAGACCATCATGACATTCACGATCCAAGTACATCCGAGCGAGACTAGCGACCCGCAGGGGATTGTGCATTGTTGGAACCTTGAGACGCCCACTCCAGAGCACGAGGTGGAGGCGAGTTCGGGCTCCCTTAAAATTCGCGGCTGGGTATTGGCGCGTACGGCGGATGCAATAGAGCATGTTATGCTACGATATAACAGTGGCAGGAATGTTCAGGCCCTGGTCAATGTACATCGATCAGATGTGATTGGTAGGCTACTTGGATCTGGCAACAATGGACAACTTCGTTGCGGGTTTGAGTTTGACGCTCCACTAGAGGAGGGAGAAGTCAAAATTGGCTTCCAATCCAATGGTATGCAGACATGGCTGGGTTCATTTTCTATCACTACCCCGAATGTAATCATTGGCAAGAACCAATGGCTATTTCTTGGAGGAGATTCAAACCGCAGCGTGAGCCAATATATCGGAAATTATTTCTTAGGACAGCATTGGCTGAACCAATGGGGCAGTTATTTCAACGAGATTACAAATCTATCTCAATCATATGGTTTTTTTCATTCATTCGTTATTGCCCCATCCAAAGAAGAGATATTTCCCGAGTATTACCCTTTTAGGAAAGCGCCGAATAGAGCGATAGATCAAATAGTTGACTCCTTTTCGGTCCAACCGAATTTTGTCTGGCCGCTTGAAGATCTTTCAGAACAAAGAGAGCTATCCTACGACAAGGCTGAAACGCACTGGACTGACTACGGAGCTCGTCTTGCTTCTGAGAAAGTACTCGAAAATCTGGGCATCGGCCCTTCATCCCTCAACATTCCTTACGAGTACATCGTGTGTCGGCAAGGCGGAGATCTTGCGGATAAACTGAAGCCGTGGCGTCCCGTTAGAAGGCTCAACAAAAATTGGCACTCACAAGCCAAATTAATCTACGATAACGGTGTAGTGAACCACGGGAATATCAAGATATTTCACAATTTGTCAGCGCCCATAAAGGATGCAGCTTTGATTCTCGGCGGCAGTTCTGCA
Organism: Microvirga sp. GN3; assembly: GCF_055792825.1. Lineage (NCBI taxonomy): Bacteria > Pseudomonadati > Pseudomonadota > Alphaproteobacteria > Hyphomicrobiales > Methylobacteriaceae > Microvirga > Microvirga sp. GN3. The sequence continues at coordinate 80,902 of NZ_JBVVAK010000002.1, read as the reverse complement.
ACCTATATGTGTAAATTCTTGATGGACGTTTTTCAAAGAACGGTATTCGTCTATACAGGCGGAGCAATAGATAAGGAGATAATCTCACAAGAGAAAGCGAAATACGTGATCTTTCAGACGAATCAGCGATTTTTGGTTAGGCCGCCCAGCTTGAACGTAAGCACCTTCAAGGAAATTAAGAACAAAATGCAACTCGATGGCCAAGGAAAAGATCATAAGTCAATGACATACCTGTCGCCAGCAGATTGGCTAAGTGTCCGCTTTTATATAGAACGCACGCAATCTGAGATGTTAAACGAGTTCACCTAAATTTATATTATGGTACATTAGAGTCCATTTAGAGCCTGACTCAGAAGGACGGATTTGATTTCAGGGTTTTGCGAGCCTGCGTGCCAGCATTCGTATATGAGCTGTGTGCTCGCGTCGTTGAAAACAGGAGCCTGAACATCTGAGCTCGAGTTGGGCCATGTTCCAAAAGGCCACAGCCGCTTCTGTCGCGCTCCTCGTCTGCCGCTTGGGATCGCTCTCAGAAATTGCAGAGCTTCCACGCTGGCCAGAGTTACATGATACAGTCAGGACGAACGTAAGTGTGTCTACGCAGACACACTCTGCATTTATATCAAGAAGCCATGAACATTTTGGCGTCGTGGGGGCAAATTTGTATAGTTTTGATACGACCTTTGTTATACTTTGGGAGTAAGCATTAGAGCGCGACTGCTGAGGGGCTGAAGGAAATGGATGCTGAATAAATATTGTAATGCCCGAGTACGGCCTTGTGGCGACGTCTAGGATCCTGTCTTTGGTTGGGTCGATTATTACTGGATCGCTGACCGAGCGCGTGGTCGGCCCGTTCAAATGTCAAAAAAGCTGTGCAACGTGGCTGCGTAGCGTGTGGTATGTATCGCGCTATTGAAACACTACGCCTTCCACTTGTATAGCAAGCGCAATTTGCGACAAGTAGTGACTATTGTGCCAAGCAAGACTTTGCGTTTATCGGTACCTAGTTGAATAAACCGCTGGCAAAAGCCAGTAATTTTGATGAGGGGCGAATGTTTCCGTTTGCATATCTTGCAGGTCTAAATCAGCCTGCGACCGATCGGGTTATCGAGATCTCTGAGGAGCGCTTGCGCGCCCTGCTGGCGCCCTTGATCGAGCTGATACACGTTGATGAGAGCTGGTATTGCTCACAGTATCCAGATGTTGCCGCTGCCATCTCCTCGGGCAAAGTGAGTTCTGCTCGCGACCATTACAGGATTTCTGGCTATTACGAGGATCGTTTGCCTCGCGCTGTATCTGTTGATGAGCAATGGTATCTTAATGAATACCCAGATGTAGCAGAAGCAGTTGCTGCGGGACGCATTTATTCGGGTCGCCACCATTTCATGACTAGGGGTTTTCAGGAAGGGCGCAGGCCGTCTGACCAGTGGTCATTGATTTCACTCAATAACAATCGGGCGAAAGTCTGACCGGTAGGATTCTGAGTATGACAGCAACGGCGGCTCATCAATCCATCTACGGCATCGTAGATGGATTTGAAGGTTCTTACCTAGTTGGGTGGGCCTTATCTTCCCTTGCGACTAGAAACTGTATGATCGAAGTGATCGATGAATCGGGTAATATAGTTGCTTCTAGTCGCGCTTCGAAGGTTCGGCCGGACTTGGCTAAACTAGGTTTTGGCCGCACCAACTTCGCATTTCGAATCTTGATTGACGGTGCGGCCTCAAATTCTCCTCTTCGTGTCTTTGCTGATGGGTTTGAACTCCCAGGATCGCCTATTTATGTCGGGCCTGGAGAGTATGACGGGCGGATAGCTATTGAGAATGGCTTTGTCTCCGGATGGGTAACGGAGCGTCAACCATCGTCCGATCTTCCTATAATTCGCGTAGTCGACCAGAGTGGCCGAGTCGTCCATGAGGAGCCGGCGGCATATGATGTAGAATCAGCGGATAAACACTTTAGGCCGGCGCGGTTTGGTTTTTCTCTACCCAATGATTGTTACGGTACGCCGGAGCTTGCGTTACATGCTTCCATAGACGGAAGAGAGTTCGCTGCTGCGCACTGTGCTTTAAGTACGAACGGATACCTAGACGGAATATGGCCAGATCGGTGTGTCGGGTGGTTAATGTCGCCGGATTTGCCCAGCAAGCGTTTCGAAATCGAAGTGCTCCGTGATGGTCGAGTGATAGGAAGTGGAACCTGCAACGTTCCACGACAGGACTTGCGCGAGCACTTCCCGAGTGCTTGGGAGGTAGGCTTCGATATTCCGCTTTTGGAGACTGACAACAAGGTAACTGAAACTTCCACATTATCTATCCGACTGGCTGGCACAAAGCGGGAGCTTTTCGGAGGTCCGTTTGTCGTGGGGCGCCGCGCTGCGTTTATCTCAGGAACCCGACGTGTTGCGCGCTTGATCCACTCCGCAGACGTCGACTTGGACTTGACCCAGCGTGCCGCATTACAGGCTGCCCTTGTTCATTACAACTTGGGGCTCCGTTCTGGCAGCGACTACATCTGGCTTCCTTTCAAAGATGACGCAGCGAACGAAGAGGGTTTCGTGCCTGTATCTAAGCTTCGTCTGAACATCATTATCCCGATCTATAAAGGTGTTGAAGTAACACGGGCCTGCATTGAAAGTGTTCTGACCCATAGGGATCCCGAACAGGACGTAGTGGTTCTTGTGAATGACCGCTCCCCTGAGGCAGACATGGAGCCGATGCTACTTGAGTATGTGGGCGCCAAAAATCTATACCTGCTTAACAATCCAGAAAATTTAGGATTCGTGAAGTCAGTGAATCGGGCGCTGAACTTCTGTTTGGCGGGTGACGTAGTTTTGTTGAACTCAGACACACGCGTGTTTGCTGGAGGGTTAGATGAGCTATACAATGTAGCGCACTCCAGCAACGACATCGGTACAGTCACCGCGATGTCGAACAACGCCACTATTTTCTCATATCCTCATTCATTACTAGCCAGTTCTGAACTAGCTGATATCAGTTGGGACGAGTTAGCCGATGCCGCACTACAGCAGAATGCAGGTCGTGCGTTCGAGGTGCCGACAGGACATGGCTTTTGTATGTTGGTCAAGCGCAAGGTGCTTGATTGTGTGCCTGGTCTTGATGAGCAGTTCGGTCGCGGATACGGCGAAGAAAATGCTTTCTGTTTAAAGGCTGAAGATTTAGGCTTTCGGCATGTGGCTGCAGCAGGAGTCCTCGTAGAGCACCGCGAGAGCGTTTCTTTTGGAGATGACGTACGGATTGCGCAACTCAAAGCTAATCTTCCGGTCCTCGAGCGAATGTATCCCGAGTATACCGGCACCATAATTGAATTCCAGAAGCGTGATGATCTGCGGCGTGCTCGATGGGCGCTTGATAGCGTGCGCCTTAGGCGATTCAGCAACGCTAATGGCGGCCAGCAAGCCTTTGCGCTTGTAGTCGCGAATTCTCTCGGAGGGGGGACAAAGAAGGCTCTTGATGACCTTGAGACGGCTATCGGGTACGGCACAAAAGCTGTCCTCCGCCTCTCCGCTGACGCGTCCGGTATGACGTTGGAATGTAAGAACCTTATGCTGCGCGCCTTCTTTTTGCACAATGAGGCTGACGCACTGTTAGAGCTTCTCGACGCAGCGCAAGTTGATCTAGTCATTGTGCATCAGGTGCTAGGTTTCTCAGCTTCAACGATTAACATCCTCAAAGACTACATTCGCACCCGCCGGTCGATCGTCTATTTGCACGACTTCTATGCAATATGCCCACGCGTGACTATGATTGATGCTGTGGGGCAGTTTTGCCGCGTCGGTAGTGATGATCGGTGCAGCCGATGCGTCAAGCTTGGCGGAGTCCATGAAGCGTCTCAAACAGGTGAATTGCATCCTGCTGAGCATCGAGCTCTCATGACCAAGTTTTTAGCTGCTGCAGACAAGGTTATCGCACCTTCTTCAGATACTGTATCCTATATAAACCACGTATTTCCAGGGCTGCACGTCAAGGCTGTGCCACACCTGGACATTGGCCAAGTGCTGCCCCAAGCAATCCGCTCCGGAAGAAATGGCAGTTACGACGACATTATAATATTGGGCGCGATTGGTCCCCACAAGGGCTCTGGTCAGCTCCTAAAGCTGGCGCAACAGGCGTGGCTCAGCCATCCCGAGATGCGCTTCCATGTTGTCGGTTATACCGATATTGATGAAGCGTTGGAAGCTATCGGAAACGTTACTATAACTGGGCCGTACAAGCCAAAGGAGTTAGACTCGTTAATCGAGGCTACTGGCGGCCGGATTGCATTGTTTCTACACAACTGGCCTGAGACTTTCTCCTATACGTTGAGTGAAGCTGTAGGGTTAGGCCTTTATCCTGTGGTGCCAGATATCGGCGCGCCAGCAGAACGCGTCCGAGCGACAGGATTCGGAGCGATCTTTAGTTTCCCAATAAGTCCAGAGACAGTGCTGGAGACGCTGGCTAACCTCAAAGCAAATAAGGCATTGGATGATAGCTCTTGTACACCGATTGCCTTCATGGATTATCGGCAGCCGCACGAAATCGCAGAGGCTATAGGTCTTACAGCAGATGCTGCCCCAACTCCGCGGGTGCGAGTTCGGCGGCGAGTGGTCGCTTAAAATGAGTTCACTGCAACACACCTTGATAACTCTCGTGCAAATGCATCGAAACTTCGGAGTTCAACAGTGACTTCGACCACAAAATCAACCTTTATCCTTGGCGTTGTGCTTATGACACCTCAAGGCTTTGGCGCTGACAGGGGCGGGTTCTCCGAGACCTTTAGTACCACGCGTTCTTGAAGCCTCTGGGAGACGTCAAGTTTGTTTAAGACAAATGGCCTTTTCAGCAGCTAGGGGCCGTGCCGCCGGGTGTCGCTATCTCAGCTCGGCACAGGTATAAGAGGCAAGGCAATGCTAAGCTTATCTGTCAAAACGCCTACTTCACTTGGTAAAAACTTTACGTGCTCAACGGTGTGTGCCGTAATTTATTTGCTTCATATCGAAGTAGTGTTAAACGCATAAATAGACGAATCACTCGCCTGAGAAGTGAACTTAGTGGGGCATTCCTGATGTCGAACCTGATGGTGCGGCCGGCCGTTCGTGCTGGCGCGGTTTTCCTTGATCCTTCGCCGTTTCGGCAATGAATCCTGCCTGCTCACGCAAGGCTGCCTCCCATGCGCCTCTTCAGAGCGGCCTGGTAGTGCCTCTGTGCCTGGAGCCGCCAAGCCTGCTCGGCTGCTTAAGGAAAGCTGCAAGGCTAACCGGGAGCTCGACGGGACTGGTGGCGCCTTCGAAAGGGGCGCCAGATTAGCCCTCGGTCAGCGCGATGAGCGCCATCAACTTGCCTGACACCCCATGCACGCTCAGATCGACGGACTGGTTGAATTTGCCAGCATTCTCCTTGCACGGATCCGCGTTGCAGCGTCATTGTCCGACGATTCGACGTGGTGCTGCCGTCTTGAGCAGAATGGGATCATCCTCTCGGCTGACCGCCGCAGATGGTTTGAAATTCCGTCTGCGACCTCAGCCTCAGAACCGAGTTATCCTACCCGTCGCCGGGCGATCATGGTGCGCCGAGCGCAACAGCGGGAAGCAGCCTATCTGGTGGCGTTTGCGGACGAGGCGCGTCTCCAATTCAGCCAAGACAATCCTGTTACCGCCACTGTGGAGGCAGATGGGGCCGGCATAGGCCAGCGATCACTGGCCGTGAGCGCCCTCACTGTTGCCAGTTTGGCGGATCCTGAGTTCAAGGCGGCCCTCTGTAGGGCGGTTCAGGGTTCCGGGGCACCAGCAGTGGCCGCTGCCCTGAACGCGTCAATTAAAATCGAGGCCCCTGAACAACTCGATCAAGTTCAGATCAAGGGCGCGATCTTCGCCAATACGGGTCTGGTTCTAACCGGGCGGATTGGGGAGTTTGCCCGCCGTGACATTCACATCGTCAGCGCGGATCTCCGCGCCTGGGTGCCACCGCCTCTGATCGCCTTCCACACACGGAATGCCGACGAGGGAGCACCCGACACGACGGTCGAAGGTGGTACCCGATCCCCCAATGGCCTTGACTTTACGGCGGTCCTCAGTGCTCCGGACGGGCAACGCATCAGTGCGATTTACTTTGTGGAGGTCGATCCCTCAGGTGCGGAGACCGTTTTTTATGGTCCCGTGGCAGTCACAGCGTCGGGACGCGAGCAGCAGGCGCTGCGGTTGGTCAACGACGCCTTCGGGCCGATTCAGTCGTTGCCGAAGGCACTGGTTCAGCAAATCTATCGGCCGATCCTCGCCCGGCCCAAGACAAGCGCGCGCGCGCGCCGCTTCACCTTTGGACCGCCCATTGATGAGGCCGCGCCTCTGGCGTCCATCATCATTCCATTTTACGGCGACGCGTTCTTTCTCAACTGCGTGTCCCATCTGCAGCGGGTTCTGGGGCCCGGATTCGAGTTGATCCTCGTGGTGGATGATCCGTGGATCTGGCCAACCGTGTACGGTCACTTGAGTGCACGCCGATCGTCAATCACGGTTCCGACAATTCTTCTCGAGTGCGAGGCCAATTATGGCTATGCCCGGGCCAACAACCTGGGGTTCATGGCGGCACGGGGCGACGTCGTCTTCCTCATGAACTCCGACATCCTGATCCTGGACGCCGCGGCTCTGGAGCAGGCGGCGGCAATCATTCGGGCCAGGCGCCAGGCGCGGGAACCCGAAGCGATCATCGGGTTCTCGCTTCGGTTTGAGGACGATACCCTTCAACACATCGGCATGGAATTTCCGCGCTCGCCGCTCGTCGGCGACATGAGACTGGCCGAGCATCCCCTGAAGGGCATGCCATCGGCTCTGTACCAGGAAGAAGCGGTGCGCCGCGTTCCGGCCGTGACGGGGGCGCTGATGGCGCTCTCATCCGCTCTCTATCAGACGCTCGGAGGGTTTGACGTCGCTTACGAGCGCGGGGACTTCGAGGATGCTGATCTGTGCCTGAGAGCCCAACAGATCGGGGCCGAGGTCTGGGTCCATGTTGCGCCGGGTCTCTACCATCTCGAACGGCAATCCATTCGAACGATGGGGGATAATCATCTGCGGGAGACGATCACCTATCTGAACTGCCTCACGTTCAACGCCCGGTGGGACGCTCACCTGTCCGAAGGGGCGCTGGGCCGTTCCGATGCGCCGGCACGGTCCACCACTGGGCGCCGGCCGATCAGCGTGCGCAAGCGTCATACCCTGCAGGCGGCGCCTCTTCCGCCCGCACCGGCGCGAGCGGAGTGAGGTCGGCGTATGCGCATTCTCGTTCTCGCTCACGGTCATCCTGATCTGAGTCCCGGCGGCGGCGAACGGGCAGCGTATTCGCTGTTCCAGCGTCTCAAGCAGAGCCCCGAGGTCACCAAAGCCGTCTTTGCGGCCTATGCCAGCCCTCAGACCATCGGACATGATGCCTTGTTCGGGAGCTTCCGAGGCCGGCCTGACGAAATCCTGGTGGCCACGCCACCGGTCGATGGGTTCACGTTTCAGAGCCTCGGCTATGATGTGCTCAAGCGGATCGTGAGCGACCTCATCCAGTCCGTGCGGCCTGACATTGTTCATATTCACCACTTCATCTTTTGGGGTATCGAGGTCTTCGAACTGTTCCGGCAGGCCGGTGTCCGGGGTGTCTTCACTCTGCATGAGTTTGCCGCGATCTGCGCTCAATTCGGCCAGATGGTGAAGACGGACGGCCGACTGTGCCATATGGCGTCCCCCGGCGAGTGCGGCCTGTGTTTCCCGTCCGTCAGCGCGGGGAAATTCTTCGTCCGCACCACCATTCTGAAATCACTTCTGGGGTCCGTTGACCAGTTTATTGCGCCGAGTGAGTTTCTGAAGGAACGCTATGTCGCCTGGGGAATCGCGCAGGACCGAATCGCCGTGATCGAAAATCTGCTCGATCAGTCGATTGCGGCTGGGGCCCGGCGGGCGGCAGCCCAAGGGCTGAGCGCCACCGATAGGACAACCGACGGAACCAAGGTGGTGTTCGGCTTCTTCGCCCAGATCAATCCGTTCAAGGGATTTGATGTTCTGCTCGAGGCGGTGTCGCTCTTGCCCGAGGATGTTCGCCGGCAGGTCGCATTCCGGATCCATGGCGACAACCGGCATTACCGTGACACCCCATTCCATGCGCGGACCCAAGCTCTTCTGGAGGAGGTCAAGGATGTTGTCTCTCTGCTCGGAGGCTATCGCGGGGAGGACGTTCTTGAACTGATGGCGGCCTGCGACTGGATCGTCGTTCCATCGATCTGGTGGGAGAACTCCCCGGTCGTGATGCAGGAAGCCCGCATCGCCGGACGCCCGCTGATTTGCGCCAACATTGGCGGCATGGCGGAGAAAATCGACCGCCGCACGGACCTGCTGTTTCCGGCGCGCAGCCCTGGCGCGCTGGCTGACCTGATCACCAAGATTATTCGCCAGAATATCAAGCCAAGCGCTCAACTCCTCAGCGATCTGGCCCAGACGCGGCTTGATGCGGACGAGAGCCATCTTGCACACCACCAGGCCCTTTACGACGGCCTCCGTCACCAATCGGACACCTGGGGTTTCGCCCCAGATATCAGGGCCCTGAGCACACCAATGCCTCAGGTCTGATGAGATGACAAAAACCTATTGAGCGAGTTCATGATGTCGAATTTAACGATTAGCAGAACTGAAATCCCTGACGTGATCTGTTTTGTCCCGCGGCGCTTCGGCGACGCACGGGGCTGGTTCACCGAGACCTACAGCACGCGCGCCTTCTCGGACCTGCTCGGTGGGACGGTGTTTGTGCAGGACAACCAGGCCTTCTCGGCCCAGAGAGGCACTCTGCGCGGTCTGCACTTTCAGCGCCCACCGGAGCCTCAGGCCAAACTGATCCGGGTTCTCCGCGGCAGTATCTTCGACGTGGCCGTCGACCTGCGCGTTGGCTCGCCCACCTACGGTCACTGGGTTGGCGAGACACTCACCGCTGAGGGCGGCGAGCAGCTCTTCGTGCCGCGCGGCTTCGCCCATGGCTACTGCACCCTGGAGCCGGACACAGAGGTCGCCTACAAGGTGGACGGCTTCTACGCGCCGGAATGTGACGCGGGTCTCGCCTGGAATGATCCGATGATCGGGATCACCTGGCCGATTGCGCCAGGGGAGGCGATCCTCTCCGATAAGGACATGAGGCTGCCGGGCTTCGCCGACTTCATATCGCCCTTCCGCTCCCAGACGGCTCAGGCGCCGGTGTAGCCCAACGCCAAGGATTCCTCATGTCTCTCGACTCAATCTCCAAGCGTATCCTCGTCACAGGAGGTGCCGGCTTCATCGGATCGGCCGTCGCCCGTCATCTGATTAATGAGACCGAGCATCAGGTGCTCGTCCTCGACAAGCTGACCTATGCCGGCAACCTGGACTCGCTGCAGCCAGTTGCCAACAATCCCCGCTACAGCTTCGTCCAGGCCGACATCCTCGATGCGCCCAAGATGCGGGAGGTCTTCGCCTCGTTCCGCCCTGACATCGTCATGCATCTGGCCGCCGAGAGCCATGTCGATCGTTCCATCGACGGCCCGGGCGAGTTCATCCAGACCAATGTGGTCGGCACCTACACCCTGCTGCAGGCGGCCCTGGCCCATTGGCAGAGCCTGTCGGATGCGGACAAGGACGCCTTCCGCTTTCACCACATCTCCACCGACGAGGTGTTCGGCTCCCTCGGCGCTGAGGGCTACTTCACGGAAACCACCGCTTACGATCCGCGCTCGCCGTACTCTGCCTCCAAGGCAGCCTCCGATCACTTGGTGCGGGCCTGGCATCATACCTTCGGCCTGCCGACGGTGGTGAGCAACTGCTCGAACAATTATGGGCCCTATCACTTCCCGGAGAAGCTGATCCCGCTTGTCATCCTCAACGCGCTCGAAGGCAAGCCTCTGCCCGTCTACGGCGACGGCTCGAATGTGCGCGACTGGCTCTATGTGGAGGACCACGCCCGGGCGCTCGCCCTGATCGCCCTCGAAGGCGAGGTTGGCGAAAGCTACAATGTGGGCGGCCACAACGAGAAGACCAACCTGGAGGTGGTGCAGGCGATCTGCACGATCCTCGACGAGATCACGCCGGATGAGCGGATCGGCCCGCGTCAGAACCTGATCACCTTCGTGCGCGACCGGCCCGGGCACGACCAGCGCTATGCCATCGATCCGACCAAGATTGGCCGGGACCTCGGCTGGGTGCCGCAGGAGACCTTCGAGACGGGTCTCGCCAAGACAGTGCGCTGGTATCTCGACAACCGGCCCTGGTGGGAGCGCATCCGCTCCGGCGTGTACCGCGGCGAGCGGCTGGGGCAAGTGGCATGATCCTGGTATTCGGCAGCGGTGGTCAGCTGGGGCAGGAACTGATCGGGCTTGCGCGCGTGACCGACATTCCGTTGGTGGGCCTGACGCGGGCGCAGGCCGACATTGCCGATCCGGCACAGGTGGAGAGGGCCTTGGCCGACATCCGCCCCAGCCTCGTTCTCAATGCCAGCGCCTACACCAAGGTGGATCGCGCGGAGACCGAAGAGGAGGCGGCCTTTCAGGGCAACGCCTTGGGGCCGGAGATCCTGGCCAGGACCTGCGCGGCCGCCGGCCGTCCCCTGATCCATGTCTCGACCGATTACGTCTTCGACGGCTCGAAGAGCGGCGCGTACCGGGAGAGCGATCCTGTCGCGCCCCTCGGAGTCTATGGCCGCAGCAAGTTGGCGGGTGAGGAAGCGATCCGTTGCCATCTGCCGCAGCATGTGATCGTGCGGACATCATGGGTTTATGGAGTCTATGGCGCGAACTTCCTGAAAACCATCCTGCGCCTGGCTGGCGAACGCGATGAGCTGCGTATCGTTGCTGATCAAAGTGGTTGCCCCACGTCCACGGCCGATCTCGCCCAGGCACTGTTGACGGCGGCTCACGCCTTGGGCGAGGGCAGGGCGGTGTTCGGCACCTATCACTTTGCCGGCACGGGCGTGACCACGTGGCATGGCTTTGCCTCCCGCATCGTGGAGGCTCAGAGACCCTTTACCGGCCGATCCCCGTCTGTCGTGCCCATCCGCACAGAGGAATACCCGACGCCGGCCCAGCGGCCGGCCAACTCGGAGCTCGACTCAAGCCTGTTCGGCCGGACCTTCGGGTATACGGCGCGGCCATGGCAAACCGCCGTCGACACGACCATTACCGGACTGCTGTCGCAGAACCACACGGCATCCTAATCCAAAGCAGACATCACAGGGACTCACCATGAACCGAAAAGGCATTATTCTCGCAGGCGGCTCCGGCACGCGCCTGCATCCGCTGACGCTGTCGACCTCGAAGCAGCTGTTGGCGATCTACGACAAGCCGATGATCTATTACCCGCTGACCTCGCTGATGCTGGCGGGGATCAAGGACATCCTGATCATCACGACGCCTGAAGACCAAGCGTCGTTCAAGAAGCTTCTGGGCACCGGCCGCCAGTGGGGTGTTCACCTCGAATATGCGGTGCAGCCGAGCCCGGATGGTCTGGCACAGGCCTTCATCATCGGCGAAGATTTCGTGCGCGGCCATCCGTCGTGCCTGGTTCTCGGCGACAACCTCATCTACGGCCATGGCCTGACGGAGGTCCTGCAGCAGGCCGACCAACGGCGGGAAGGCGCCACCGTCTTCGGTTACCGCGTCGAGGATCCGGAGCGCTATGGCATCGTCGCCTTCGACCAGGACGGCCGGGCCACCTCCATCGAGGAGAAGCCAGCGGTCCCGCAATCGCACTGGGCGGTAATCGGACTGTACTTCTACGACGAGCAGGCAGTCGAGATCGCCAAGAGCATCAAGCCCTCACTCCGTGGCGAGCTGGAAATCACCGACCTCAACAATGTCTATCTCAACCAGGGTAACCTCTATGTCGAGCGCCTCGGACGTGGTTACACGTGGCTTGATGCGGGCACCCACGAGTCGCTCCTCGAGGCTGGAGAATTCGTGCGCGTGCTGCAGTCCCGTCAGGGCCAGTTGATTGCCTCGCCCGAGGAGATTGCCTACCGGCAGGGCTGGATCGACCGCTGGAGTTTCGAAGAGGTGGCGACCAAGTTGTCCAAAACGAAATACGGACGGATGCTGCTGGCGCAACTTCAGTCGCACGAACTCTGACAGGGGCGCTCATGACGGCGACCAGGCCATCATCGCGGCACCCGCACATCCGATGGCCTGGCAGCTGACTCTCGCCGTCGGCTGATTGACCTCAGCTGGCGTGAGCGCTGCGGCTGGACCCGGGGCGAAAGGGGATCTGTGCCTGGGGATAGAACCTCCGGACCAGAAATAATTAACCCGCCCGAGGAAAATAAATCTGACTTGTGATGAATCTGTTACAGACTCTGTTTACCTTACGGAATATAGCGAAGGTACCTTACGAGATATAAGGGTGCTCTTCGGGGAAACGGCCAGAACGGGCGAGAACCGCTCACTTTGGGGGTATTGATGGCAAGTATGGGAAGCGTGTGGGACGGCAACGTCTCGCCGGATGCGTATAGTTATTTTCTAAAAGCTATTCCGCGCAATCTTCGCGACGACACGGTGCGAGAGCGGGATTTCAGTGACCCGTCCAAGTCGATCGTCAAGGGAACCAGTGCGTCCGACTACGTGATTCTCGGCAGCGGCGACAAGCTCGCGCAGCTGAAGGGCGCACCTAAGGGCTTTGATACGGTCGAAACCAGCAGCTCGATCAACATCAGCGGCACGGGCTTCCGTGGCGTGGTGCTGACGGGCGAGGCCAATGCCAAGGTCACGGGCAGTACCTTGGGCGACGTGATTTCCGGCAATGATGGCAACAACTCCATCAAAGCGGGTCGCGGCAATGACGTTGCGGCGGGCGGCGAAGGACGTGACTCGATCTTTGGCGATGATGGTCGCGACAGCCTCTTTGGCGATGCTGGCAACGACTCCCTGTATGGTGGCGATGATGCCGATCTGCTGAAGGGTGGCTCGGGCAACGACCTGCTGAAGGGCGATGCGGGGCGTGACACCCTCTACGGCGGCGATGATGCTGACCGGCTGTATGGCGGCAAGGACGGCGATCGCCTCTACGGTGATGCCGGCAACGATCGTCTCTACGGCGAGGACGGCAATGACTCCCTGAGCGGCATGGTCGGCGACGACCAGCTCTTCGGTGGTTCTGGCAACGATACGCTGTTTGGCCTCGACGGCGACGATACGCTGTTTGGCGGCTTGGGGTCCGATCGTCTTCTGGGCGGCGCGGGTCATGACACCTTCGAGATCGACAACGGTGCGAAGAACGACATCGACACGATCTCCGACTTCAAGGTCGGCGAGGACGTGATCGACCTGTCCGGCACGGCGGCGACCAAGCTCAGTAGCCTGTCGTTCAAGGGCGATGGCAATGGCAACACGATCGTCACCGTGAAGAGCGACGGCACCAAGTTCAAGCTGGTGGGTTACGATCCGAATGACATTGACGGTTCCTTCTTCCACTTCTGATGTCTGTCATTCCTAACGACAAGGGGGAGCTTCCGGTCTCGCAAGAGCCGGGAGCTCTTCCGCTTTTTGTGATCCCATGGTCGGGCAGTGCGGCCTTCGCGTGGTGTTCTCAGCTCGAGAACGCCGCGATCGCTGATGTTCGGGTGGCTGGGGTCGCCGCCTCTGTCCTTGAGCGCAAGAAACTGCTTCGGCCTGGCCAGCACCTCGAAGTTCTGCTGCTCGATAGCGTGAACCTGCGTGACGGCGCCGAATGCAAGTTGCACGTGACCTCCAAAGAGGGGGAGGGTGCCGTCGTCAGGGCCGTCGCGCGGCTTGCACGCTGGGATAACCCTGAGACCCGGCGCGCCCTCGGCTTGGTGGCCAGTCGGTTCACTCACGCAAACGGACCGGCCCCCGTCCTGGAGCGCTATCTCGCCTTTATCAGTGCCTGGCAGGCGCCGGGCCACCTCGTCAAAGCCTTCCCCGAAGGCAGCATCCTTGATGTTCACGCGGAGCACGACGGAGGCCAAATCAGTGCCTACGCCGTGACGGCACATGGTTTGCAGCGTGTGGCGGGGCAGGTGCTCTATCATGGCGACGGCCGGCTGGTTCTGTGGCTCGACGGGGAAGTCGGATCGCTCTTGTATCTGGAACTCGCCGACACCGTGGTTCGGCTTCAACTCAACGAGCGCTCGCCGCGGCATGCCCTCTCGTTGGCCGATACGGGAGCCAATGGAGTCAACCTGGTCGAGGCCTTGCACGCGGGCGTAGAACAACCCTCGCCGGAGCTTCGAGCGTGGGCCGCGAGCCTGTGCCGCCAAAACATTGCGATGCCCTCGGAAACCGCCGGGGCTGACGTGATCCGAGCGGTCCGCCTGCCGTCACGCGAAGTCGCCATTTTCCTGCGCATCACAGACGCCATCGTCGGCGCAAGGGATCTGCGCCTCGAAGTCTTCGGAGCGAAGGAGCCGCTGGCCATCGACATCGTGGCGCGCGAGGTGGATGGTGAAGGCCGGACGTGGCAGCAGCAGGTCATCGTTAAAGCATCTGCGCCACAGGAAGACCTGGGTTGCGTGAAACTGTCATGGCGTTATGCGGGTCAGTCACATGCGGCCTGGATCCGCGAGATCGATGCCGCCGATCCCCGGAATGCGGCATTGGCGCATGACTTTGCCCCCTTGGCATGGGTGGATCCTGCGACGCTCCCGACGATCCTTCATCCCCTCGCAACAGCCAATGGTCACGCGCCGCCTAGCCTCCTGCAGCGTCTGGACCTGGGTTCTGAACCCGAACAGGTCAGTGCCGACATCGTTGTGTTCGTCCAGCAGGATTTGGAGGCTCTGCACCGCACGGTCCTGGCGCTGTCACTCACGTCACGTGACAGACCGTTTGCCATCCATCTTTGCCTCTTCGATCCACGCCTGTGGTCAGTCCTCGAGGCCAAGGCGCAGGTCTGGAGCAGCAGCTATGGGTTGCCTCTCCGACTGTCCTGCTACAGCACCCGAACCACAGAGGCTCAAGTGGCGCAGCAGGCGATGGCGGGCACGCGGCCACAGGTGTTCTGTCGTGCGGGCGTTGTGCCTCGTCGCGGCGACGGACTCGCGCGGGTTCTCTCGACGCTGCACGGCAAGACGGCGACCCTGCTCGTGGAGGGCCCAGCCGATCCCGCCATGCCGCGGCACGACGTCTCAACGGTGGCCCAACTCGCCGATGCGGTGCAGGCCGATCTGCCGGCGCGCATCGTCCTTGCGGCTCTGTCGTCGGACGATCAGCTGAAGGTTGAGGGCATGCCGCAATTCTATACTCTGGAAGGACTTCTCCTGGCCCAGGCCATGGCCGGCCAAAGCAGTGAGGTCGTTTTGCGGGACGCATCCGATGGTGATTTCGTGTCGAGCGGAACGTCGGATCGTCCTGATGACTTTGAGACAAAGCTTGATCGGCTCAGCTTGCAAATGGTGAGAAAATCATCTTCTGCTGCGCAACGTCGGCCGCGTAAGGCCACCGGACGCGGGACGGGCTGAGGCAAGGCACACTTAATCAGTTTTGCTTAAACATCACATCATGAGCACTCATCGCATGCACTCCTATCAGGATCATGATGTTGCCGCGGCGCTCAAAGCGTGCCGGCAGCATTTCCTGTTCGCGCTTTGCTTCGAATCCTGCGTCAACGTTCTTCTGTTGGCCTACCCGATCTTCATGTTCCAGGTTTACGATCGGGTGATAAACGCCAAGAGCTGGGAAACGCTCGTCGCGCTCCTAATCGGGTTCACGATCGCCATCGCGGCCAAGGGTATTTTCCAGTGGGTGCGCGGCACGCTTCTGATTCGGGCCTCCGCCCGGATTGAGCGCCGGCTGGCGGACCGGGTGTTCAAGGTTGTGGTCCGGAAATCGGCCAGCGGCACGGGCCCCGCGAATGCGCAGCTCCTGCGTGATCTGGACAGCTTTCGTCAATTTGTGACCGGCAAGGGCGCGATGGCGGCGTTGGACATGCCGTGGGGTTTTCTCTTCCTCGGCATCCTCTTTCTGCTCGATCCGGCAATCGGGATCACGGCCGGGATCTGCATTGCGGTTTCAGCGGGCGCGACCGTTGCCAATGCCATCCTCACCAAGCGCGCCTTGATCAAAGCGAACGTGGTGGGCAATGCCTCGCAGCAATTCAGCGAAGCCGCCACCCGCTCGGCTGAGGCCGTGGTCGGCCTTGGCATGCTGAATGCCGTGATTGGCCGCTGGCGCAACGAGCGCAACAAGGCGATCCAGGAGCAGCTGATTGCCAGCGGTCGGGGTATCGTGTTCTCCTCCTTCCTCGGATCTGCGCGCATTTTCATGCAGGGCGGCCTCATGGCGGTCGGCGTGATCCAGGTCATCAACGGCGAGATTCCCTTCGGAATCGTGTTCGCGTCGATCTTCGTCTTCGGGTTCGCCATGAAGCCGGTGGACCAGTTGATTTCGGCTTGGGAGGATTATCATCCGGTCAAGGACGCGATGCGGCGGATCGATACGGTCCTCAAGCAGTCGCCTGAGCCGTTGACCACCCTGCACCTGCCGCGTCCAACCGGCACCATCACGTGCCAGGACGTCACGTTCGTGCCGCCGGGTTCGGATCGGGCGGTGCTGAAGCGGATCAGCTTCGGGGTGCGGGCCGGTGAAAGCCTGGGTCTCGTCGGGTTGAACGGATCGGGCAAGACGACGCTGGCCCGGATTTTGACGGGCAGCCTGCGGCCGACCGGGGGTGCTGTCCGCATCGACGGCGCGGAACTCGACCAATGGAGCAACCACGAATTCGGGCGCTTCGTCGGTTACCTGCCGCAGAGCATCAGTCTTCTGCCCGGGACTGTCGCCGAAAACATCGGTCGCTTTGGCATGTACTCCGATGATGAGATCATCGACGCGGCCAAGCGCGCGCGGGTGCACGATGTGATCCTGCGCCTGCCGAAGGGCTATGAGACTTCCCTGGACGACAGCTCTGTTCTGTCGGGAGGCCAGCGCCAGCTGATTGCCCTTGCCCGCGCCATCATCGGCAATCCGGCCCTCGTGGTGCTCGACGAACCCAACTCCAATCTCGACGGCCCCGGCGAAGAGGCGCTGATTGCCTGTATGCATGAGCTGAAGGAGCGGGGCGCCACCGTGATCCTGATCACGCACCGCCCTAATCTGGTGATGCATCTCGACCATGCCGCCGTGCTGAAGGAAGGAACGCTGGTCAGCTTCGGATCCACGACGGATGTGTTCAAGCAGCTCGGTCGGCCAACGATTGTTAAGAAGGTGGGACAGGCCCGTGACTGATCAGGTTTTGCGCAACGCGCTCCCGGTTTCACCCCTCAAGGACTCAGCATCCGGACCCGTGCTGTTCGGCGGCGTTGCGGCTCTCGCCCTGGTGGCGGGAATCGCTCTCTGGTCATCAACCATGTCAGTGGCGAGTGCAGCCATTGCGACGGGAAAAGTGGCGGTCGAGGGCAACCGCAAGGCGATCCAACATCCGACCGGGGGCGAGATCGGCGTCGTCTACGTGCGTGAGGGACAGTTGGTCGAGAAGGGGCAGAAGCTCCTGCAACTCGAACTCGCCGACGCGAAGGCCGAGGCGACAGTCTTGAGCAGCAGTCGCGCCGCAGCCCTGCTGCGGACGGCGCGCCTTCAGGCCGAGCGCGCGGATGCGGCTGAGTTGGCATTTCCTGCGTCGTTGCACGACCAGAAAAGCGACCCCCAGATTCAGCTGCTGTTTCAGCAGGA
Source organism: Microvirga sp. GN3 (assembly GCF_055792825.1). Lineage (NCBI taxonomy): Bacteria > Pseudomonadati > Pseudomonadota > Alphaproteobacteria > Hyphomicrobiales > Methylobacteriaceae > Microvirga > Microvirga sp. GN3. The sequence continues at coordinate 63,244 of NZ_JBVVAK010000002.1, read as the reverse complement.
GGCCGCACTCCTGGCAGCGCGCCGGGCCGCCTATCTGGGGCAGATCAGCCTCCTGACGCAGCAGGTCGAGGGCAGTCGCCGCCAGATCAGCGCCCTGCGCGGACGGGCCAGCGCGTCGCAAGTCCAGCTCAAGAGCATCGAGGATGAACTGACCTCGCTGCAGCCGCTTGTCGAGAAGGGCCTCATCGCTCGTCCCAGGGTGTTGACCCTGGAGCGATCAGCCGCTGGCCTGAGGGGCGATCTTTCGTCGATCTCCGGCTCGATCACGGCGGAAGAAGACAAGATCCGCGCGGCCGAGATCCAGATGCAGCAATTGAGCAAGGATCGGCTGGAGACCATCGCGCGGGACAGCGCCGACAATGACGCCCGCCTGGCCGAAATCGAGCCACGCCTGCAATCGGCGCAGTGGCGGCTGAGCCAAGCCGTGCTGGTGGCGCCGGAGAGCGGCTATGTGTATGGTCTGTCCGTCTTCGGACCGGGGGCGACGCTGGTGCCTGGACAGACGGCGCTCGAAATCGTGCCCAAGGACGATCCTCTGGTCCTTGCTGTCGAAATCAGCCCCACGGATGTCAATCGCGTCCACCCCGGGCAGAGCGCCAGTATCCATCTCTTGCCTTACCGCCAGCGTTACCATAAGGCGATTCCGGGCACGCTGGAGAAAGTATCCGCCGATCGCTTCGACGATAAGATCACCAACCATACCTACTACAAGGGTGTCGTCAGAGTTGATCCGAAGGACATCGAGGAGGCTCAAGTCGAGTTGACGCCCGGCATGCCGGCGCAGGTCTCGATTGAGACAGGCAAGCGCACGATCCTGGCCTACTTCCTGGATCCAGTGCTCCAGATTTATGATTTTGCTCTCAAGGAACAGTAGGAGACAGCAATGGCAACGGGGCGTATGGGACAAGCGGCCGATCAGTCGCGTGGTGAAGCGAGCGGCCGTCCGGTGAACTTGCAGGGGGATAGCCCGGAGGTCGTGGCCTTCGCGCTCCTGCGCTACCTTGCACAGCTCGAACAGGCGCAGGCGCGCGAGACAGGCGTTGTCTTTGACCGCGAGTGGCTTTTGGACGCCTATGCCGATTGCTTGGATGCCGTCAAAGGCAATCGCGCTCCGTCCGAAGGCGGTGAAGCGCCCGCCGCAGGCGCCAAGACTCGGTAAGACTGGAAGAAGGCGCCATCTTGGCGCCTTTTGCATTACAGCGCGAGCGCCTCATTCATCAGGCGCTCGTAGGCTGGCCAGCAGACTGTCTTGAAGTCATAGCGCTCAAGCACCGTCTGGCGTGCGTTCTGCGACAGCTGCTGGCGTAAGTCGCGGTCGCTCGCCACAAAGGCAATGCGTTCGGCCAGCGCCTGCACATCAAAAAACTCTGCCAGAACGCCGTTGTGTCCATCCTGAATCACTTCCAAGACCGGACCTGTGCTCGATCCAACAATGGCGCAGCCGCTGGCCATAGCGTCCAACAGAGACCAGGACAGAATAAATGGGTAGGTCAGATAGACGTGGACCGTCGACAGACGAAACAGATTGATCAGTCCGTCATAGGGAAGCGTTCCAAGAAAATGGACACGCTCCCAGTCAACCTGTGACCCGACCTCCTCCACCATTACCTGCTTCCAGGTCCGGCCTTGGCTGGGACTGCGCCCATAGCTTGTCGGCTCCTTCCCCACGATCGCCACGTGTGCCTCAGGCAGCAGCGCCTGAAGGTGAGGAAGAGCGCGGATGAACGAATGAAAGCCGCGGTACGGTTCCAGAGAGCGAACTGAATAGGTGATCAGGGTCTGCCCAGGCTGGATCGTGCCACGCGAAACCGCCAACGGACGAGCCGGTCCCGGCTTGGCCACATCTGTATCGATCCCTTCATGAATGACGTTGATCCGCTCTGACAGGGGAGGTGGAAACGATCCGGCTTGCCACCGGGTCGGCGACACGAGAGCGTCAGACAATGCGGCCGCCTGCAGAGTGGGCAGATTGCGCAGCGAGACATACTGCATATCCACCGATGGCGACTGGAACTCGCGGTCAAAATCCAGATCACTGCCTTGGCTGCGGTAGTAATATTCGAGATAGGAGATCAGCTTCGTCTCCGGGAATACCTCTTTGACGAACAGCGCCTCACCCCATCCGGGATGGGCAAAGCACACATCCGGCGTGAAGCCGCGGCGCTTCAGGTCCTGTAACCGCCCGCGAACCATATCACCCCGGCGGACCTGCTCCGAAAAGAAGGTGAGGGGAGGGAAGAGATCAGACGAGTGATCAGGGCCTGACTGATAGCCCTCGTAGCTCACGGGGCCAAAATTGACACCGAACGGGGACTTCTGACCGAGCGCAACGGCCTTGAATCCGTCGTGGCTGCCGAGTTCACGCGAGAGAAGCTTGTACTGACCCGGAAAGTTCTGGTGCAGAAAAAGAATGTTGCACGTCATAGACGTCCCTTAAGAAGTATGGTGCCGCGTTGAACATCGTTCGTGCTGTGATGGCGGCGCAGCTCAACGCGTTCTATCACTCCCTTGAAGATCCCTCTGGTTCTGCTCCACAAAAGATCGGGAGTGGCCACTTCATCGCAGATGGAAAGCGGTCCCTCTGCCCTTTGTCGGCACGAGTTCTTTACAGCTTCACGCCGAAACGTCCAGTCGCGTCTGCGGCTCCGCCTTCCGCCAAGGCGCCGTCGAATCTATGGGGCCAGATCGGTCGGGTGGGCAATAACGAGGTTCCGTCCGCCTGGTGTAAGGGCTGGGATTCAGGAACAAAGCCCTGGGGCTGCGCGTCGGCTGTTCGGCTTAAATGGTCGCCAACCAATAACCTTTCCGGCAATAATCTCGCCCGTTGCCTGGTTTCGCCATGCCCCATCGCTACGGAGGCAGGGAAACGGGATCATGTAGGTGCCGACATGATCCTCGCACAACACTTGCACCGGATCATCGGGGGCCGGATCTCCATTCGTGATGAAGTCATTGAGACGATCCCTTCGTGTCACCATTGTCCCGCCCTTATGAGCGCCGTCTCATCGGCCGCGCATGGCGGCGCTGAATGAGCGCTCCATCGTCATCGCCTCTCGGCCCGTACGTGCCTAGCTGCTCGTGATCGCTCTGCCGCCACATGGCCTCATGTTACCAGTATCCAACTCGCACGTTAAACGGCGCGGTTGCAAGTATTCAGCCCAGCGCCTTGATGGAGCTATTGTCATGGCACTGGAGACTCTGCAGGAACAGGAATCTGCCGTATGTTCAGGGCTAGCGCGTAAATAGTGCCTTGAACAGTTCCTCAGCCTTCTGTAGCCCTTCATCGGTGAGCACGACGGACTTGGCCTTGTTGGCCGGATCGCAGATGAAACCCTTCTGGTAGAGCCGATCGGTCACCGTCCAATCAAAGCCCTTCCAAGCCCGGCACTCATCGTGCAGCGTCAGCCACATCAGGGCGAGAACCGCCTCATCGATCTTGTCGAAATCAATCTCCATACTGGCAGCTTACCATGCTACAGCCCAAGATTCTGCGGTCTTCTACGCATGTTAAACCGGAAGGCTCTCACGCCTGACGGCGAGGGGATCGCGCGATGCCCTCGGGACAAGCTGCACTCGCCTACCAGGAATGCTACCTTGGAGACCTTCAGCCTGAGGAGACAGGCTCAAGGCGAGCGGGTCTCGTCGCATGGTCATACTGAGGAAGCCGTAATAGTGGCCTATCAGCAAGCAGGGGACGAGCGTACCGAGGCTGAGGAACGGTGGCTTGCCCCGAGGCCTGACTTGGCTGATGAAGGAGCTGATGCGTAGGGGCACATTTCAGCAGTCGGCTGGGCGGGTGCCCGGATCTGCCGCGCAATCACAATCATGCGTCGTGCGGGGTGGCGTGCCACGCTGCAATCTTCTCTGCCATTGCCTCTCACCGCCTGATCAACTCCGCCGATAGTGCCATCGGAATTGGGACGCAGCTCCGCTGCTTTTGATCCGATGCACGGGCTCGCGGATTGCCCCCCATGAATTGCCGGGAGGGCGCTGTGAACAGATTGATGGGATGATCGGTTCGATCAAACAGTGGTGCGATAGAGTTTGAGCTGCTTACGTGCCGGGGCTGCAGTAATATGGGCTGGCATTGCAGCCTGTTCGAGGCAAACCTCAAACGGGGACAATTGGGGCGCATGCACGGCAGGTGCTGTACAGTTCTCTTCGGAGCCGAAGGCTACACCTGCAAAACCAGCGTCGCGCCAACACACCCGCACCCGGCGGGCCTGTAGGTCGTGAGCTGCGATGAACAGCTCGAAGGTTTCGGGCAGATCCATGCCCGGCTTCACCGCAATCCTCGCCCCGCCTATCGAGATGTCCTTGACCGTGCAGGAAATCATTGCCTCGGGACCCAAGACAATCTTTGCCGGATGGTGTGTCGAAAAGCGCCTGGCTTGCCGGCGATTGTCGGTGGCGGTGCTGAGAGCCATGGAGCCGACCTTGGGTCAGGAAGTCAATTAAGCTTAACATTAAGCATTTGTTAACCGCCGTCTCAAGTCTCTCCAAAGAGGAATTCACATAAAAGATGAGGCGTATCTGACAGCCGTTGTGACTTCGGCAGATTACCCGAATGCTCAAGACCAGAAGATCCCTGGTGGGCAGCCATGATGAGATACATGCAAGGATTCAGATGAGGGGATGAGAGAAAATCAGAGATATTCTAAAAGGGGAGCTACCGCACTGAGATCAGTATGAAATTAGCCTCTTTAGAAGATCTTCAAAGCAATTCCACTGGGCTTGCTAATATATTTGTGCAGCCTGCGATTGCGATGAGACTTCTTGAAAGGCTTGGGGATTAGAGTGCAGCCAGCAATAATCTTCAAACAGATTTCACGAAAATACCATTTTGCGTGACCAGGGGTGGAAGCCCTTTCTTCATTCGGGAGAATTTGCCTTGAGCTACAACGGTCACGACAAGCCGTTTCCCGCTTGGTATCCTTATGCATTCGTTGGAGCGATAGCAGCGCTTGGGGCAGCCTTTTACGTATTCAGCTAAGGACGGGGGCGATCTTAGCCCGCGTTCGATCTGCTTTTCCAATGGCTTGGATGACGGCACCGACACTTGAGAAGAAGTTGAGATCCGCTGCGTCCAGTTTTCGTGCCGGATCTGGGTGGCCGTGAGCTTGGACCCTGCATCCCAAAGCGAAGCGAGGCGGTACATCCGCGCCCCGTTCGCTTATGGGAGAGTGTTGATCCAGGGATCGGATCAACACAGAGATCATCGCATTGCCATGGTTAACGTATGGTTAACAGTCGTTCCCTAGGCCAGAGCAAAATCCACGAACGAGTTCTAGTGCCTGACGAACAGCGCACGCCCGTTAAGCATCCTCTTGTACTGCATAAGATCGACTTGGAGTGAGGTATCTGGCGCTATCACAGTCTGACGATTGAGCGGGATCGGTTTGGGATCGCGCGCCTGGTGCGCAACTGGGGAAGGATTGGCACCAAGCGGCAGGAGCTGGTGGAGATCCACGCTGACGGGGGCAAGGCGCTCGAGGGGCTCGCGCAACTCAAGCGGTGGCGGGGCTACCGAGTCCTCTAACTTCACAGAAGGCCCTTGATCAAACAGCGAACCACGACCTCTTTTAACCGTTGTAGGCGAGGAACCCCATCGGAGGCATGAGACATGAATGCGACCGCCCCGACAAGGCGGCCGAGTATCGCCAGCAGGCTGAGACGATCCGTATCCTTGCCGAGCAGGTTTCGCTCCTCGAAGCCAAGTTTCACCTGTTCGAGGCAGCCCAGCACCTAGAAGAGCTGGCCAACGAGGTTCGCCCATAGGCCGCCCAAATCCTATGTGCGTGAACTTGCGATGGTCATGCACCATGGTCGCATAACCTCCAGTATGGGATGCGCCTGCGGTTACGGAAAATTTACCTTGACCATTCCAGGATGCGGGCACCGGGCGCGTTGCGTATCAGCCCGACCGCGCTCCATTGCCCCCAAGCGTGGAGGACGCCCTGGCTGAGGGATCGCGATTCCCCTTGGCCGGGGCGTTTCCTTGTCGCTACATGCAAATTTCGTGGAAGGCGCAGTATGGAACGTGACGAGCGGATCAGGGATTTCCCTTACTTTGCTCGGTGGCGCAGGCCATGATAGGAAATTTTGGCCAAACAAAATACAGATTACTGGACTTTGGTTGGGGACACGGGAGCATCCTTCCAAGCCGGTCAAAACGAAAACAGGTTGCCTGGGGCAAGATCGATGAAGACCTATTGCGAGTTTACGTTCGAAGCCGCGCACTCGGTGGCTCCCTATTCCGGGCTGCATGGACACACCTTCATCGTCAAACTCACGTTCGGTGGAGCCGTCGACGAGATCTATGGCTGGCCGGTCAATCTCTACAACGTCGAGAACTACATCAAGGAAATCAAGGGCGAGCACGGATCGGGCCTCGATCACGGCAATCTCGATCTCAACCCTGAGATCGGCATCGCCTCGCTCGAGAACGTCACCCCCTATATCTGGAGACTCGTGACGGCTCGGTTTCCCAACCTCGAAGAGGTCGAGCTCAAGCGCGGCATGCCCGGCTCGACGGAAGGCTGCATCTATCGTGGTGAAGCTGCGAGCAAAGCCAGCCTCGCAGCCTAGCGCATTGTCAAGGCGCGTCAGATGGCGTGACCTCGGTCATGCTACCTCAGGCAGGCTTGCCCTTCATCCATCCTGCAATCCAACGTGGCGCATTCGTTGGGGAACTCGGCTTTGAGCTTGCCGGCCCCTGCCACGTCGATGCCCCAAACACACAATCGTAGGCCCAGTTAAACACGAATGCGTAGAGCACGTAGACCAAGGCGAACGCGACATCCATGAGGAAGGCATGGAGAAGGCTTATGCCGAGATACCACGCCATGAGAGGCGTCAGCATGGCCAAGAGCCCAGCCTCAAACATGACAGCCTGCAAGACGCGCATGGGGATGCTCTTCCCAGCCCCGCCGCTCAGACGCTGCAGGATGGTATCGAAAGCTAAATTATAGGCGTACGTCCACAGGGTTGCGATGAGGGCACTGGCCATCCTGACCACGGTGATCTCTGCCACCGGCAGGTCAAAGGCCCACGCGCCGAGCGGGGACACCAGAGCAAGGCCGCCGAGTTCAAAGCTGATGGCGTGACGGATGCGATCCCAAGGCGAGCGCATGATCCAAAGACCTCAAGGGAGTGGGACAGGCTGAGCCGCTTGGGTGCGGCAGGTCTACGCGGCTCCGGCTCGGTCGAGGGCGGTGCATTCCTGCAGGAACTCACTCTTGAGGGCAACTTTCTCTGTCATTTCGCCCCAGTAGTAGGTGTTGACCATGCGGCTGCGGTGGCTGGCGCGCACGCCGCGCTGGGTCTTGCACATGTGCACGGCGCTGATGCGCACCGCTAACCCGCGGGGCGCGGTCATATCCATGATGTACTGGCCAATCTGCTTGACCAACTCCTCCTGGATCTGCAAACGCGAGGCAAAGTACTCCACAATTCGATCGTACTTGGACAGGCCAATGATCCTGCCATCAGCAGCTGGCAGGATGCCTATGTAAGCGGCGCCATAGATCGGCATCATGTGATGCGCGCACATGGAGCGCAGCTCAAGTGGCCCCGTGACGATGAGCTGATCATAGGCCTGCGCATTGTCGAACTCGGTGATCGTGGGCGGCGCGGTATAGCGACCTTCCAAAAGCTCATCAACGAACATTTTGGCCACCCGTTGCGGCGTCTCGCGGGTGTTGTGATCGTTGGTATGGTCAATGCGCAGGATGTCGAACAACTCCTCCACCTTCTGGGCGGCGGCCATCATCATAGCTTCGCGCTCGGCCTCTGTGAGCGGCTGGTCAAGCACCTCGTTGCACAGGCGTGCAAATTTCAGATCATGCGGATGGAAGTTCATCATGCCCCCGGCGCAGTTATTCTGCGATTAATTTGAATGGTTAATGATTTGAGTAACCAACAAGGCAAGCGATAGCCCGGCCAAGATCACGACCAGTACTAGGATGATCCGGGTAACTTTCTCATGACGCATTAGCCGGGCGTCGATGGCTTCCAGGCTTCGCTGCTTCGCCAGCTCATGCTTAGCCTTCTCAGGATGGTCATAGGCTTTCATTCATACCCCTAGGCGAAGTTTTTATTGGTCGGTGTTTTACCAGCTTCAATCCCGCATGGGAAGATCGTCCGCAGAGCGCGGCAAATTGCGTATTATCCATGGAATGAGTATCGGTTGGATCGTCCTCGCACCTTGGCTGGTCTATTCACTAGGCCAAAAGCGTGCCCCTTGAGTTGCCAGTTGAGCTCCTGCGGCATCGAGCTCAGATCGAGAAGATACAAAGCCACCCAGGCGAGAGCCACGACATTCAGGAGGACGACCAGCAGCAAGGGGAAGCGGCTTACGCACTTCAGATTAGAATCCGCTGATCCTCAAGGATGCGACCGTCAGGCGCTACTCCCACGACACTCATGAGTAGCTGCGGGGCCACTTGGATGACTTCCTGACCACTTACAATTTGTCTGCCAGCTCAAGACCCTGCGCGGTCTCACCCCTTTCGAGTACGTCTGCAAGATCTGGATGACCGAGCCTTAACGCTTCAGGCTCAACCCGCTCCACCAAATGTCGAAACCAAACATCTAATGTAGTTTATCGCGTAAGCCTGTACCCAAGTTCCTTGTGGAATAAAATATCGACGCTCTCGAGGCACAATCACATAGTCGCGCCAACCTGCCAGGGAACGAACTCGAGATCGCCGTAGCCGAGTTCTTCCGACTTCGTATGTTCCCCGGATGCGACGCGCAGCAGGATCTCGAAGATCTCCTGGCCCTTCGCCTCAAGGGAAACGCCGTCGAGGATATCGCCGCAATTGGTGTCCATATCGTCCAGCATGCGGCGATAGATATCGGAGTTTGTCGCGAGCTTCAGGGACGGTACGGGCTTGCAGCCGAAAGCCGAGCCGCGTCCGGTGGTAAAGGCGATCAGGTTCGCACCGCCGGCTACTTGGCCCGTCGCGGCGACGGGGTCGTAGCCCGGCGTATCCATGTAGACGAAACCATAGTCCTTCACCGGCTCAGCATATTCGTAGACGGCACGGAGCGTGGAGCGTCCGCCCTTCGCCGCCGCGCCTAACGATTTCTCGAGAATCGTCGTCAGACCGCCTGCCTTGTTGCCAGGAGACGGATTGTTGTTCATCTCGCCGCCGTTGCGGGCCGTGTAATCCTCCCACCATCTGATCCGCGAAACGAGTTTCTCACCGATTTCCCTGGTGGCGGCGCGCCGGGTGAGCAGGTGTTCTGCTCCGTAGATCTCGGGCGTCTCGGACAGGATCGACGTTCCGCCATGACGTACCAGAAGATCGGAGGCGACACCGAGTGCCGGGTTGGCGGTCAGCGCGGAGTAGCCGTCGGAGCCGCCGCATTGGAGAGCGAGCACGAGTTCCGATGCAGGACGGGTCTCGCGCTGAGCCTTGGCGGCAATCGGCAGCATGTCCTTCACCGCATCGACGATGGCCTGCACGGTGCGTTTCGTGCCGCCCGTTTCCTGAATGGTAAGCGTACGGAACGTCTCGCTTTCCGTTAGGCCGTATTCCTGCTTCATCCGACCGATCTGGAACACCTCGCAGCCGAGACCGACCATAATCACGCCGGCGAAGTTCGGGTGGCTCGCATAGCCCCATTGGGTGCGGCGCAGGATATTGAATCCTTCACCATAGGCTGCATGACCGCAGCCCGTGCCGTGGACGATGGCGACGACGCCGTCGATCCCCGGGTAATCCCGCAGAACTCCGGAACGCTCCACTTCCGTTGCCGCGAAGCGTGCGACCGACGCCGAGCAGTTCACCGATGTCAGGATGCCGATGTAGTTGCGGGTGCCCGTCCGCCCGGAGGCACGGCGATACCCCTGGAAGGTCGCGCGCATTTCAGCTGGGAGAAGATCATCGTCCTTTGCATCGACGCAGAAGGCGTAATCACGCTCGAAGTCATGCAGACCGACGTTGTGCTCATGCACCCATTCGCCAGGTGCAATATGGGTCTTGGCAAAGCCGATGATCTGGCCGAACTTACGGATCGGCTCTCCCTCCCGGATCGTCTCTGCCGCCATCTTGTGGCCGCGCAGAATGCGCTCTCGGGCCGTTAGGCCTGCGGCACCGGTGCCCTGGTTCACGAGGTCGATGGCGATGACTACGTTGTCATCGGGCGAGAGGCGGATGGTACGAGGCGTGCTCATGGGTGTCTCATAAATCTATTGATGGCTGTCGAACGGCTCATTACCGTCCCAATCCCATCTTCTGCGGGAGCCAAAGTGTCAGTTCCGGAATGTAGGTGATTGCAATCAGCGCAAGCATCAAGGGCACGAGCCAAGGGAGGATCGCCACCGTGGTGCGCTCGACGGAAAGCTTGGACACTCTCGCCAGGACGAAGAGCACCATGCCGAGAGGCGGATGAAGCAGTCCGATCATCAAGTTCAGCGTCATGATGAGCCCGAAATGGATCGGGTCGATGCCAAGCTTCAGCACGATCGGCAGGAGGATCGGTACCAGGATGGTGATGGCCGCGATGGTGTCGATGAAGCAGCCGACGAACAGAATGAGAATGTTTGCCAGCAGCAGGAACACCCACTTGTTCTGTGTGAAGCCGAGGATCGCGTCTGAGAGGATCTGCGCTGCTTGGCTGACCGTGAGAAGCCACGCGAAGATCGACGCCGCGGTCACGATAAAGAGAACCGATGCGGTCGTCTCGATAGTGTCGAAGGTCGCCTTGGCGAGACTCCTGAACGTCATGGAGCGATAACGAACGAGGCCCAAGAACAGCGACCAGATGACGGCCGCGACCGCGGCTTCGGTCGGTGTAAAGAGGCCGAGCGTCATGCCGCCGATCAGGATGACGGGCGCCATCAGCGCCATCACGGCCGAGAAGTCGAAGTACCAGTCGAGGGCGAGAAGTACAGCCAGTGCGATACCGATGGCGACGTTCGGTGAAAGACCTGCCTGGATCATCAGCCAAACGGCGACGGGAAATGCCAGGACGATGACAACTTCAATGGTGGCGTTGCCAAGCTGATTCCATGAGAAGGGAGTATCCGCCCCCCAGCCGTTCTTATAGGCAAAATAGGCCACGGTCCCCATCATCAGGAGCGTCATCACGATGCCGGGGATGAGGCCTCCCAGGAAGAGGGCCCCGATGGAGACATTGGCCATCATCCCATAGATGACGAAGGGAAGCGAAGGCGGAATGATCGGTCCCAGCGTTGCGGATGCGGCTGTCACGCCCACGGCGAACTCGGTCGAGTAGCCATGGTCCTTCATCGCCTTGATCTCGATCGTCCCGAGGCCAGCGGCATCGGCGATGGCCGTTCCGGACATGCCCGAAAAGATCACCGAGCCGACGATGTTCACTTGGCCGAGGCCGCCCTTCATCCAGCCGACGAGGGCGACGGCGAACGAGTAGATGCGGCCGGTCACGCCGGCGATGTTCATCAGATTTCCGGCGAGAATGAAGAATGGGACGGCAAGAAGCGGGAAACTCTCGACACCGGCAATCATGCGTTGCGCCACGATCACATCGGGCACCGTGCCGCTGGCGAGGATGTAGAGCAGGGAGGCGACTGCCATCGAGATGGCCACCGGCAGGCCGAGGATCATCAAGACAAGAAAGGAGCCAATCAGGATGAGCATCAGGTTTCTGCCGGTAAGGGTGCATCGAAAGCTTCAGGGCGCTCGAGCACGGAATATCCGCGCTGCCAGTTGGCGATCGCGACCTGAACGGAGCGGAAGCACATCAGGACGAAGCCGATGAAGACAAATCCGTAGCTGAGATTCTTCGGCAACTCGACAGTGGTCATCATTTCATCGCCGACAATGCTCATGAAACGCCAGATGAGAACGGCCCCATAGGCGAAAAAGGCAATGCGAACGAAGTCGATGAACGTTGCCAGCGCGCGCCCGAGACCGGGCGAGAGGTAGCGGTAGAGAAAATCGACCTGAATGTGCCGGCTCATGCGCACGCACATGGCGGAGCCGACGAAGACCAGGGCGACGTTGAGGTTGGTCGCGATCTCTTCGGTCCATGCGAAGGAGTCGTTCAGCACGTAGCGAGAGAAGAACTGGACGAAAACCGCCAGTGCCATCGCCCAGAATAGAGCCAGGGAAAGCCAGTCCTCAAAGGCGTACTCGGAGAGATCGACAGGAGCGTGTTCGCTTTCGTCGAAGGTCTGCGCCAGTTCCTCCGCGCTGACCTGGGTGTGGACTTCAGTCTTCATATTCAATGTCGGTTACCCTTGAACCTTGGGACGCGCATCCGGAAGGATGGTCCTGAGCGGCAGGCACACGGCGCTCCCGCCGCAGACAGCATGCGGGCCGCCCCGGGGGCGGCCCGCTCGTTGGGCTTAGAGACCTTCCGCTTTCAAAGCCTGGATCTTTTCATAGTCGGCCTTGCGATAACCGAGCGATTCCAGGGAAACATTCTTCATCACGGCATCCTTGAACTCGTCCTTGTTGACCTCGGAAATCGTCAGCCCCTTCTGCTTGAAGACCTCGACAAGTTCCTTCTCCTTCGCCTGGATTTCAGCCGAGGCGCGGGTGGCGGCCTCCTGAGCAACAGCGCCGAAGATCTTCTTGTCCTCATCCGAGAGCTTGGCCCAGAGCTGCTTCGAGATGATCGTCGCAAGATGATCGACGATGTGGCCGGTGAGGACGATGTTCTTCTGGACCTCGTAGAACTTCTTGGCCTCGATCGTGGTCAGCGGGTTTTCCTGCGCATCGACGGTGCCGTTCTGGAGCGCCAAATAGACTTCGGCGAAGGCGATCGGCGAGGTGTTGGCACCGCAGGAGCGCGGCATGGCCAGATATGCCGGGGCGTCGGGAACGCGGATCTTGAGACCCTTCATCTCGGCGCAGGTCTTGAAGGGCTTGTTCGTCGAGCTGTGCCGGATGCCGTAATAGGTGAGGGCGACCATCTGGTGTCCAGTCTTCTCGGTATAGCCCGCGCTGAGATCCTTGAAGACATCGCTCTTGGCGAAGGCGAGCAGATGGGCCGCATCGCGGAAGATGTAGGGGTAATAGCCAATCCCGATCGGTGGGTAGCTGCGGGCTGCGAAGCTCGGCCCTGAGATGATCATGTCGACCGTGCCCAGGGACAGCCCCTGATTGATGTCGCTCTCCTTGCCGAGCTGAGATGCCGGATAGACGTCGATCTGGTAGCGATTGTTGGTTCGCTTGGCGATTTCCTGCGCGGCCCAGACGGATTGGGTATGGAACGGCTCGGAGGTCTCGTAAACGTGCGCCCATTTGAGCTTCGTTTGCGCTTGGGCCGGAAGCGCCGGTAGAACAAGGGCGGCCGCCGCAGAAAGTCCGAGCAGCAAACGGCGTGAACAGCGTATCATATCAACATTCCTCCCAAGGCCTTGGCTCTGCGGCCGGATTCTCAGTTTCTACGAGCGTTCTGCTCGCATAGACCCCGGTAGGCCTAGTGGCGTTCGCCCACCGGTTCGGCTAACATGTTAGGCAAATGGACGCGATCGACAAGAGAAAAAGATATGAATTCCTTGCTCCCCTCGAGCGGGGAGCGCGCGGGCACACGACCGAGCAGGTGGAGCGGTCGCTGAGAGCTGCCATCGTGGCTCTCGATTTTGCTCCTGGCGAGTTCATCGATAAAGCGGCTGTCTGCACGGCGCTCGGCGTGTCCCGCTTCCCGGTTTCTGAAGCCTTGTCGCGGCTCGCGGCGGAGGGCCTCGTCGAAATCCTGCCCCAGCGCGGCTCCCGCGCCGCGCGCATCCGCCTCTCGGAAATCAGGGAATCGATGCTGATCCGTCAGGCCCTGGAAGGCGTGGTGGCTGAGACTGCGGCAAAGCACCTTGCTCCCATGGCCATCGAGGCACTTCGCAGCAACCTGGAAGCACAGCAGGAGGCGGTCTCAAGAGGAGATCGCTCTGGTTTCCACGCCCTGGATCTGGAATTCCATACAATCCTGGTTGAAGGATTGGAGTTGCCCCGTGTGGCCGCGGTGATCGAAGCTTCGCGCTCCAATATCGACCGTGTGCGCCGTCTTCTCTCTTCTCCCCGGCGTCATGTCGTAACCCTCGCCGAGCACCGGGAAATCTTTCGGGCTCTTGAAGCTCAAGATGTTCAGGCTGCCCGTAGGGCAATGGAAGCTCATCTCGAGGCAGTCGTGGAGGAATTGGAGCGGTTCTCGGTCGAGCACGCCGAAGTCTTTGTGCAGGCATGAGAGGGAAGGAAACGTCGGCTCAGCAATTTGGAGCATTGTTCTGGAGCCTCAAGAATTACCGCCGACGCGCATTTTGTCCTTTGCCAAGCGCTACTTCACCGTTGCCTCTCCGCGGTATATAAATGTCAGCCGGCGAGGGGCGCGCTTGTAGCAGGAGGTTTTCATGACACTCCAGATTGGCGATGTCGCGCCGGATTTCGAAGCCGAGACGACCGAAGGACGCATTCGCCTCCACGATTGGATCGGCGATTCCTGGTGCGTGCTTTTCTCCCACCCCAAGGACTTCACCCCGGTCTGCACGACCGAACTGGGATACATGGCCAAGATTAAGCCGGAGTTCGATCGACGCAATGTGAAGGTCATCGGGCTCAGCGTCGACCCCGTGGACAATCACGCGCGATGGGCCGAGGACATCAGAGAAACTCAAGGCGCCGCACCCAACTTCCCGATGATCGGCGACTCCAATCTTACGATTTCCAAGCTCTACGGCATGCTGCCAGCCAGCACCAGCGGCACTTCGGAAGGCAGGACGCCCGCGGACAACCAGACCGTGCGTAACGTCTTCGTCATTGGGCCTGACAAGAAGATCAAGTTGGTTCTCGTTTATCCGATGACCACAGGTCGCAATTTCGACGAGGTGCTGCGCGTCATCGACTCCCTGCAATTGACAGCCAAACATCGGGTCGCGACACCGGCGAACTGGAAGCAGGGCGAGGACGTGATCATCGCGGGCTCGGTCTCGGACGAAGAGGCCAAGAAGATTTATCCTCAGGGCTGGAAAGCTCCAAAGCCCTATATCCGGATCGTGCCGTACCCTGGCGCTTGACAGGGGCCAGATCTATTGGCGGATATCCGTGTTCCAAACCGCCTGCATGACGGTTCGAAGGATCGTAGCGGTTTCGTGTGTTTGCGGTTGAAGGAGTAGAAGCGATGAGCACAGCGTCTTTCCCTCAACCGGCGCCCGAGCGCTCCACGGCCCGGCCACAGGTCGACGCGTTTTTCGACAGACGAACCTGCAGCGTCCAGTATATCGTCGCCGATCCTGCTACCGGACGCTGCGCTCTCCTCGATCCGGTTCTCGACTATGACGAGAAATCGGGCTCGGTCGCGACGACATCGGCCGACGCCATGCTCGTCCGTGTTAAGGAGCAGGGCTTGATGGTCGAGTGGATCCTTGACACGCATCCCCATGCCGACCATTTCTCCGCATCCGGCTATCTGAAGGACAAGACAGGTGCGAAGACTGCCATCGGCGAACGCATCGTCGAGGTTCAGCGGCTCTGGAAGGAGATTTATAACCTTCCGGATGTCCAGGCGGATGGATCGCAATGGGATTGCCTGTTTGCCGATGGCGATGACTTCCAGATCGGAGACATGGACGTCCGGGTCCTCTTCTCCCCAGGCCATACCCTTGCATCCATCACCTATGTCGTCGGAGACGCCGCCTTCATTCACGACACGCTCTTCATGCCAGATTTCGGCACGGCTCGATGTGACTTTCCCGGCGGGGATGCGAGAGCTCTGTGGCGCACCATTCAGCGCATTCTCTCTCTTCCGAGCGATACTCGGCTATTCTCAGGTCACGATTACATGCCGGGCGGGAGGCCACCAGCCTGGGAGAGTACCGTTGCCAGCCAGAAGGCCGAGAACATCCACCTTGTTCAAGCTCGCACCGAGGATGAGTTCGTTGCGATGCGTCAGGCACGGGATGCCAAGCTGCCGATGCCAAAGCTGATCCTGCATGCCTTGCAGGTGAACGTGGCGGGTGGACGATTACCGGTGCCGGAGAGCAATGGAACACGTTATCTCAGGATACCGCTCGATGCGCTGCCCTATGCCGTTTGGGACTGACGCCGCAGCGCATATACGGAAGCGGGAGGGCCACACATGTCCATTCATCATGGAATCGTCGACGCGATCGGCAACACACCGATGATCCGCCTTCAGCGCGCGTCCGAAGTGACGGGGTGCACCATCCTCGGCAAGGCCGAGTTCATGAATCCGGGCCAGTCGGTGAAGGACCGAGCGGCCCTGTTCATCATCCAGGATGCGGAGAAGCGGGGCCTTCTGCGACCTGGAGGTGTGATCGTCGAGGGGACTGCCGGCAATACGGGGATCGGTCTGGCGCTGGTCGGGAATGCGCTAGGATACCGCACGGTCATCGTCATCCCCGAAACGCAGACGCAGGAAAAGAAGGATATGCTGCACCTCTGCGGTGCGGAGCTCATCGAAGTCCCGGCCGTGCCATATGCGAATCCCAACAATTACGTGAAGGTCTCGGGCCGGATTGCCGAAAGCTTGGCGAAAAGCGAGGCGAACGGAGCCATTTGGGCCAATCAGTTCGATAATGTCGCCAATCGTGACGGGCACGTCGTGACCACTGGGCCGGAGATATGGGCTCAGACGAATGGCCGGGTGGATGGCTTCGTATGTGCGGTCGGGACAGGGGGCACGCTGGCCGGGGTCGGCCTCGCCCTCAAGGAGCGTAATCCGAAGGTTGTCATCGGCCTCGCCGATCCGATGGGAGCTGCCCTTTACAGCTATTATACGCGAGGTGAGCTGAAGGCCGAGGGATCATCGATCACGGAGGGCATCGGCCAGGGCCGGATCACCAAGAATCTAGAAGGATTCGAGCCCGACGTAGCCTTCCAGATCCCGGACGAGGAGGGGATCCCGCTCGTCTTCGAACTGCTGGAGCAGGAAGGTCTGTGCCTGGGTGGCTCTTCCGGCATCAATGTGGCCGGCGCGATCCGTCTTGCGCAGCATCTCGGGCCCGGCCACACGATCGTGACCGTGCTGTGCGATTACGGCACGCGCTATCAATCGAAGCTGTTCAATCCGGATTTCCTGCGCTCCAAAAATCTGCCTGTTCCAGCTTGGCTGGAGCAGGAAAGCACCCTGGATAAGTGCCTCGTTTGAAAGTCAGCGATTTGGCAGTTCGTTCCACACATCGTGGAACTTCGAACGACATCTTTCTGCTATAATCAGTTTGTCCCGGTAAGACCTTAAATAGGACGAGCCTTCAGAGCTGGCCGGTCATGTTCACATGCCGTTGGGGCTGAGGGAGCAATGCTATGCTGCCGAAGAACGACCAAGGCATCGTGCAGACCCTGCGCCCGCCTATCAAGGCGCCGGTCTTCCCTAGCACGCCAACTGAGTTCATCAACGTCATGGCGCATTATCATCGCGCCGAGATCGCCCGCATGGCGGGGTGGCGTGATCGGATCGACAGGACGACCAACTGGGCTATCACAGTTGTGGCTGCCATGCTGTCGGTCTCGCTCTCCACGCCGACCGCTCACCATGGTGTGCTGATCTTCGCCATGGTCCTGGTTCTGCTGCTGCTGGTGATCGAGGCGCGTCGGTATCGTTTCTTCGACGTCTACCGCAATCGCGTGCGCCGGATGGAACGCAATTACTTCGCCCAGATTTTCGCCCCGGAGGAGGGGATAACGGACGAGTGGATTCAAAAGCTGGGAGAGGATCTCAGGCAACCCTTGTTCCTGACGAGCACCAGCCAGGCCCTCACGCGTCGTTTGCGGCGCAATTATTGTTGGATGTTTCTGATCCTGCTGCTCGCCTGGATAATAAAGACAACCTTCATCAGGATGCAGGAGAATGCCGTCGAGGCTCACCTCGTCACGTCGCTCGGAGAGTGGGTCGAGAATGCTTCTGTCGGCCCCATCCCTGGATGGGCTGTCATTGTTGCGCTGACGATCTTCTATGGCTGGATTCTATATGCCACGCTGCGCAAGCCGAAGGGTGAGGGCGAACTGGCCTTTGGCAACGTGCATGTCTGAAATCCGGTGTGGTCCGTCCTTCAGGCTGCCGCCTCCGACCTCTCCACCAGACGACCTTCGTCGTACATCAACGGCGGGCCGAGTTCAGAAAACCGGAAGAGCCGGAAGGCGCGGTCGCCATTGACGTCGAGGACCCGTAAGTCGTCGCTGTCGCTGGCATCGTTCATCACGACCTGGAAATGGCCGCCATATCGGGCTGCTACGGTCTCGAGCGGCAGTTCATAGGCAATGAACTTGCCGACGCCATGCTCCTTGAGGGCCTGCAGCAGGCCCGGATCCGAAAGCGACGGATAGGATGTCAGGATGACGATCGGCCCGCTACCTGCAAAGATAAGAGCTGCTTTCATGGTCATTCTCCCCCAGCTCACGATGGCCTCGGCTTTATGGGGAGTGGCTTCATCCACCGAGAACCGAGGTCTCGCGGGTCTGCCGGTACTGTGGCGTATGATACACCCGTGGCCGGACGGCGACAAACGAACCATGAAAAGAATCGTATGTCGAACGGCGGAACCGGGAGTATAATAAAGCTCTAAGTAGCGGCTAGCAGGCTGACCGAGGTGTTTGCCATGAAGGCCATTCTGGTTCCGGTTGAGCAGCATAGCTTCATCCGCTCGGTTCTGGACGCGGCCCTTCTGGTTGCGGGCCGGTTCGGGAGCCATGTGGAGGGCTTGGCGCTCGGTCCCGACATTCCCGATGTCATCGCCTTCGATGTTCCGGTCGGCTGGACCATTTTGAGCGAAAAGGAGCAGCGTGAACTCGTGGAGCGGTCGCGGCAGCTCTTCGAGGAATTCATGCTCTCCTGCGCGGTGCCGCGAAAGACCGAAGCGCCGGACGAGGTTTCCTGCGGATGGCTCGGCCAGCAATTGTTCGGTGACAGCTATATCGGCAGCTTCGGCCGGGTCTTTGACCTGATCGTGCTCGGCCGTCCCGGATCGCGCGATGAGCCGCCGCGATTGGCGACTCTCGAGGCCGCTCTGTTCGAAGGCGGGCGGCCTGTGCTGATGGTCCCTCCATCCTCGCCGGCATCGATCGGCGAGACCGTCGTGATTGCCTGGAACGGCAGCACGGAAACGGCCCGGACTGTGGCGCTAGCGATGCCCATTCTGGAGAAGGCCAGTCGGGTCATCGTTTTGTCGTTGGAGGGGTGGGGCGTTGACGGGCCGACCGGTGCGGAACTCACTCTTCGCCTGCAGCGAAACGGCATCCGAGCCGAGACCGCGGCACGCAGGCTGAACACGCGCTCCCCGGGCGAAGCCATCCTGGAAGAGGCGGCCTCGTCCCATGCAGATCTGCTCGTCAAGGGAGCCTATACCCAGAGCCGTTTGCGGCAGATGATTTTCGGCGGGGCCACGAGCCACATCATCACCCATGCGGGCATACCGGTCCTGATGGCCCATTAGGGAATGGCGCATGACGGTGCCACGGGGGTTGTAATAATGCCCAATGGAAGAGGAGGGCATGGAGCATGATCAACAACCGTACCGACATGACCGTCAATCTCACTAATGCCGTGCTCGGCGGCATCCTGTTTCTCTCCCCATGGCTTCTCGGCTTCAGTCAGGAGACCTGGGCGGCCTTGAATGCCAGGCTCAGTGGAGGAATCGTGGTCCTGCTGGCACTCCTGGCGTTGATCCGGACGCATGACTGGGAGGAGTGGCTCAATGTGATGGCAGGTCTCTGGATCGCAGGGGCACCCTGGCTCCTCTGGTTCGAGAATGTGCTCTCCGCGCGCTGGACCCATGTGGTTATCGGACTCTGCATTGTGGCCATGGCAGCCTTCGAGCTCTACCGGCTCTATTCCGAACGGGATGACATGATCTCTCCCCGCGGGCGATCGAGATAGTCGTTGCACGCCCGACGGAGGCGGGGTCGCGGCGTCAGTCGTTTCGGATCCCGGTTCGCGCACGCTTGTGGTCGTTCTAACGTTGCTTGGGGGTTGCGTTCGTCTGCAGCAGGTGGAGGCATCCATGTATGTCGTCATTCGAAAATTCAGCAATATGCGCTCCGTGCCTGAGGCGGCACGGCGGGCCGAGAGCGGACTCGGCCAGATCCTGCGGCAATCTCCGGGATTCCAGGGTTATCATGTCTTCGATTGCGGCAACGGCGTTGGTGGCTCCGTCACTCTGTTCGACAGCCGTGAGGCTGCGCTTGCGGCGAACGAGAAGGCTTTGTCCTGGATCCGCGCCAGTTTGGCCGATCTGATTCAGGGAGAACCTGAAATCACGGCGGGTGAGGTTCTGGCGTCTGTAAAACCTTGAAGCCGCTACGCCGGTTGTCGGAACCTGTCGATAACTGGCTTTACGCCCTTTAGAAACGGCTCAGCCTATGGCCGAATGGTGTTTCGTTCCTAGTTCTCTCGGGAGGAGAACGAAAGACCATGACCGATTATGGACCGTTGACCCTTCATGTTCCCGAACCGGCCGTCCGACCGGGGGGAACGCCCGATTTCTCGAATGTAAAAATACCCAAAGCCGGCGCCGTTCCCCGTCCGGATGTCGATGTGGATCCGGAATCCATCCGCGATCTCGCTTTCTCCATCATCCGCGTTCTCAACCGGGCGGGCGAGGCGGTCGGACCGTGGGCCGGATTGTTGAGCGATGAGGAACTTGTCGAGGGCATGCGCAATATGATGACGCTGCGCACCTTCGATGCACGCATGCTGATCGCGCAGCGACAAGGCAAGACCTCCTTCTACATGCAGCACCTGGGCGAAGAGGCCATCAGCTCCGCCTTTCGCAAAGCATTGCAGCCGGGCGACATGAACTTTCCGACCTACCGGCAGGCCGGCCTCCTGATCGCCGGCGGCTATTCGATGGTCGACATGATGTGTCAGGTCTATTCGAATTCCCGCGATCCGTTGAAGGGCCGCCAGCTTCCCGTCATGTACTCTTCCAAGGAGCATGGTTTCTTCACGATCTCGGGCAACCTTGCCACGCAATATGTCCAGGCGGTGGGCTGGGCGATGGCCTCGGCCATCCGGAACGATACCAAGATCGCGGCAGCCTGGATCGGCGACGGATCGACGGCGGAATCGGATTTCCATGCGGCGCTTGTTTTTGCATCAACCTACAAGGCGCCGGTCATTCTCAACATCGTCAATAATCAATGGGCGATCTCCACGTTCCAGGGCATCGCACGGGGCGGGGCCGGAACGTTTGCCGCCCGCGGATTGGGCTTCGGCATTCCCTCGCTGCGGGTCGACGGCAATGACTATCTCGCCGTCTATGCGGTCGCGAAGTGGGCAGCCGAGCGGGCGCGGCGCAATCTCGGTCCGACGCTCGTCGAATACGTCACCTATCGAGTCGGTGCCCATTCGACTTCCGACGATCCGTCGGCCTATCGACCGAAAACCGAGTCCGACGCCTGGCCGCTCGGCGATCCCATCATTCGCCTGAAAAACCATCTCATCCTGCGCGGTACATGGTCGGAGGAGCGGCACAAGCAGGCGGAGGCCGAGATCCTTGATACGGTGATCGCGGCGCAGAAGGAGGCCGAGAGCTATGGCACGCTCCATGCCGGTGCGAAGCCGTCCGCGCGCGAGATGTTCGACGGTGTCTATGCCGAGATGCCACCGCATCTGCGTCGTCAGCGTCAGCAGGCGGGGGTCTGAGCCATGCCGCGCATGACGATGATCGAAGCCATCCGCGACGCGATGGATGTGATGATGGCGCGCGACGAGCGCGTCGTAGTGTTCGGCGAGGATGTCGGTTATTTCGGCGGCGTCTTCCGCTGCACGGCAGGTCTTCAGCAGAAATACGGCAAGACGCGCTGCTTCGATGCGCCGATCAGCGAAGCCGGCATCGTCGGAACGGCGATCGGCATGGCGACCTATGGACTTCATCCGTGCATCGAGATTCAGTTCGCCGATTACATGTATCCGGCCTACGATCAGATCGTGTCGGAGGCGGCCCGGCTGCGCTACCGCTCCAACGGCGAATTCACCTGCCCGATGGTCATTCGCATGCCGACCGGCGGCGGCATCTTCGGCGGGCAGACGCATAGCCAGAGTCCCGAGGCTTTGTTCACGCACGTATCGGGTTTGAAGACGGTCGTGCCGTCGAACCCATATGACGCCAAGGGCCTTCTGATCGCGGCCATCGAGGATCCGGATCCCGTGATCTTCCTAGAACCGAAGCGGCTCTATAACGGCCCCTTCGACGGACATCACGACCGCCCGGTGACGCCATGGTCGAAGCACGAGCTGAGCGAAGTCCCGAGCGGTCATTTCAGCCTCCCCCTCGGCAAGGCGTCCATCGTGCGGGAAGGCGCTGCCGTGACCGTGTTGGCCTATGGCACGATGGTCTATGTCGCGCAGGCGGCTGCCGCGGAGACCGGTATCGATGCGGAGATCATCGACCTGCGAACGCTGCTGCCGCTCGACATGGACACCATTGCGGCATCTGTCCGGAAGACGGGTCGCTGCGTGGTCGTGCATGAGGCCACCCTCACATCGGGCTTCGGGGCGGAGCTGGCGGCGCTCGTTCAGGAAGCGTGCTTCTTCCAGTTGGAAGCGCCCGTTGCCCGTGTGACCGGGTGGGACACGCCTTATCCGCATGCTCAGGAATGGGATTACTTCCCGGGACCGGCCCGTGTCGGCCGCGCCCTTGTCGAGACGATGGAGGCCTGACATGGGCGAGCACTTGATCAAAATGCCCGATGTCGGCGAAGGCATTGCCGAGGCCGAACTCGTCGAGTGGCATGTCCAGGTCGGCGACCTCGTCCGAGAGGATGCGGTATTGGCCGCGGTGATGACCGACAAGGCCACCGTGGAAATTCCCTCTCCCGTCGACGGCGAGGTTCTGTGGCTTGGCGCGGAGATCGGCGATGTAGTGGCCATCGGCTCACCTCTGATCCGCCTGAAGGTGGAAGGAGAAGACAACGTCGCTCCCGGCAGTCAGGATGAGAAGGCGGCCGAGCCGCCTGCCCGGACTGGGGAGATCGAGGCCCAGGCTGATGGTGCAGTCAAAGTTCCCGAAGCCATTGTCGAGCGGCAAGCAAAGAGCACATCGCCACAACCGATTGAGAAGCCGCAGGCTCCTCCGCCCGTGAGGATACACCGCGCGCCGGTGACGCGCGCCGAAGGCGAGAAGCCCGTTGCTTCGCCCGCCGTTCGGTTGAGAGCGCGCGAGGCCGGGGTCGATCTCCGGCAGGTTCCGGGCTCTGGTCCCGCGGGCCGGATCACCCATGAGGATCTGGATGCCTTCTTCACCCATGGCCGCCAGATCGCCAAGGCGCCGGGGCTTGCCCAGAACACATCGGTCGAGCATATCAAGGTCATCGGTCTGCGCCGCAAGATTGCGGAGAAGATGGCGCTTGCGAAATCGCGCATCCCCCACATCACCTATGTCGAGGAAGTCGATGTGACGGCTCTCGAGGATTTGCGGTCTTCGCTCAACGCGAACAAGCGGGCCGACCGGCCGAAGCTGACACTGCTGCCCTTCCTGATGCGTGCAATGGTAAAGGCCATTGCCGAGCAGCCGCATCTGAATGCCATCTATGATGATGACGCGGGCGTCGTGCATCAGCATGGCGGCGTGCACATCGGTATCGCGACCCAGACGGGTTCGGGCCTCATGGTGCCGGTGGTAAAGCATACGGAGGCGCGCGATCTCTGGGAGTGTGCGGCGGAGCTGAACCGGCTTGCCGAGGTGGCGAAGTCCGGCCTTGCCAGCCGGGAGGAGTTGAGCGGGTCGACGATCACCATCACGTCGCTCGGCGCCATGGGAGGCATCGTCACCACGCCGGTGATCAATTATCCCGAAGTCGCCATCATCGGCGTCAACAAGATGATGGTGCGTCCGGTCTGGGACGGCTCGACCTTCATTCCCCGCAAAATGATGAACCTGTCCTCCAGCTTTGATCACCGGATCATCGACGGCTGGGACGCGGCGGTGTTCGTGCAGCGCATCAAGGCGCTTCTCGAGACACCCGCCATGATCTTCGTGGAGGCTTAAGATCGATGAAGGATATTTCCTGCAAGCTCCTCGTCATCGGAGCCGGGCCCGGGGGCTATGTCTGCGCCATCCGTGCGGGGCAACTGGGGATCGATACGGTTATCGTCGAGGCGGGCAAGCCCGGCGGAACATGCCTCAATGTCGGCTGCATTCCCTCCAAGGCGCTCATTCATGCGGCGGAGGAATATGACCGGATCGTTCATCTTTCGAATGGCCGGAATTCCCTCGGAATCAAAACGACGAAGCCGGAACTCGATCTCTCCCAGACGATCGCCTGGAAGGACGGCATCGTCGGGCGCCTCAACAGCGGCGTGTCGGGCCTGCTCAAGAAGGCGAAGGTGAAGATCGTCCAGGGCCGTGCGCGCTTTCGCGATGGCAAGACGGTCGAGGTCGAAACGGAAACCGGCCGGCAGATCATCCGCGCTGAGAACGTGGTGATCGCAACCGGATCGGCTCCCGTCGAATTACTGAGCCTGCCGTTTGGCGGTCCCGTGATTTCCTCGACCGAGGCGCTGGCGCTCACCTCTGTTCCGGAGCGGCTCGTGGTGGTCGGAGGCGGCTATATTGGGCTCGAACTCGGCACGGCCTTCGCGAAGATGGGAGCGAAGGTGACGGTCGTCGAGGCGCAGCCGCGCATCCTGCCGCAATACGATGCCGAATTGACGCGTCCCGTGTCCAAGAGGCTGCAGGCCCTCGGCATCGAGGTGATGACCGGGGCCAAGGCGAAAGGCCTGAAGGCCGGAGGTACTCTGCTGGTCGAGGCGGAGGGCGGATCGGAGACATCGCTTGCGGCGGACAAGATCCTCGTCACGGTCGGACGGAGGCCGGTCACGCAAGGATGGGGGCTTGACGAACTCGTCCTCGACATGGACGGCCCTTTCATCCGCATCGATGAGCGGTGCCAGACATCCATGCGCGGGATCTATGCCATCGGCGACGTGACCGGCGAGCCGATGCTGGCCCATCGCGCCATGGCGCAGGGCGAGATGGTGGCCGAAATCGTCGCTGGCCACAAACGTGTCTGGGATAAGCGCAGCATTCCGGCCGTCTGCTTCACTGATCCCGAAATCGTCACCGTCGGCCTGTCGCCGGAGGAAGCGCGTCGCACGGATGTCGATATCAAGACCGGTCAGTTTCCATTCTCGGCCAACGGCCGGGCGATGACCAAGCAGGGCGAGGATGGTTTCGTGCGCGTCGTTGCCCGTGCTGACAATCATCTAGTGCTCGGCATCCAGGCCGTCGGCCAGGGCGTCTCCGAACTGGCAGCCTCCTTCGGGCTGGCGCTCGAGATGGGCGCGCGCCTCGAAGACATCGCCGGCACAATCCATGCCCATCCGACGCAGGGCGAGGGCTTCCAGGAAGCGGCGCTCAAGGCCCTGGGGCAGGAGCTCCATATCTGATGCGACTGGGACGAATGACCATCAGGCGCGCTTGGCGCCAAAGCTGGATATCTCTGCGGCGTGGATGTCGTCCTGTGCGCCACCTGCGGAGGGCGGCGTGACGGTCTGGCGTTCGACCACTTCGCCGAACCAGGAGAGCAAGTCGACCGGCAGCGGAAAGACGATGGTCGAGGAGCGCTCGCTGGCGATGTCGTGCAGAGCTGCGAAATAGCGCAGCTGCATCGCGCGGGGCTCCGCCGCGAGCAGCTTTCCCGCTTCCACGAGCTTCTCCGCCGCCTGCTGCTCGCCGGCGGCATTGATCACCTTGGCGCGCCGCAACCGCTCGGCTTCCGCCTGCTTGGCGATGGCGCGCACCATGCTCTCGTTGAGATCGACATGCTTGATCTCGACATTCGCCACCTTGATGCCCCACGCGTCCGTCTGCTGGTCGAGGATCTGCTGGATGTCGGCGTTGAGTCTGTCGCGTTCCGCCAGCATTTCGTCGAGTTCATGCTTGCCGAGGACCGAGCGGAGGGTGGTCTGGGCGAGCTGGCTCGTCGCGGCCATGAAATGCTCAACCTTGATGATCGCCCGTTCGGGATCGACGATGCGGAAATAGATCACCGCATTGACCTTGACCGAAACATTGTCCCGCGAGATCACGTCCTGGGTCGGCACGTCCTGGACGATGACACGCAGATCCACCCGGACCATCTGCTGCACGAACGGGATGAGGATGATCAGCCCCGGCCCCTTCACGCCCGTGAAGCGGCCGAGGGTGAAGACGACGCCACGCTCGTATTCCCTGAGAATGCGGATGGCAGAGGCCAGGAAGCCGGCGACGAGCAGCGCCAAGACTAGGTAGGCGACATAATCGAAGATCATGGCTATCCTCCTGAGTTCACTGCCAGGTCAGGCCTGTGGCGCACCTCGAGAACCAATCCCTCGACTCCCGTGATCTGGACGTGCTCGCCCGGCGCAAGGGTGCGAGGAGCCCGCGCCTGCCAGCGTTCCCCGAGAGCGAGCACATGGCCTTCCTGGCCCGACCAGTCGAGCACCTCCGCGGGCTGCCCGAGCATGGCGGGGGTGCCGGTGCGGACAGGTTTGTGCCGTGCCTGCCAGACATAGCCGAGCGTCAGCGACAGGAGACCGATGCTGGCGATCATGGCGGCGCCGATCACGGTCCAGGAGAGCTGGAACTCGGGCGCGTCCGTGTCGATCAGCATCATCGCACCGAGGAGGAAGGCGATAAGTCCGCCCAGCCCGAGCACCATGGTCGGATTGAAGGCTTCCGCCACGAGGAACGCGATCCCAAGAAGCATAAGCGCCAGGCCCGTGTAATCCACCGGCAGCATGTTCAAGGCATACAAACCAAGGACGAGGCAGATGGCGCCAATCACACCGGGCGCGACGGCTCCCGGGCTGCTGAATTCGAAGATCAGGCCGTACAAGCCGACAATCATAAGAATGAAGGCCACGTTGGGATCGGTGAGCACCGCGAGTAGCCGAATGAGCCAGCTCGGCTCGCTCGTTCGGATAGGCAGGTTCCTGGTGGCGAGGCGTCTTTGCTCGCCGATGACCTGGACATCGCGTCCATCGATGCGGCTCAGAAGTTCCTCGGGAGTCTGGGCGACAAGATCGATGACGCCCTTGTCGAGAGCCGCCTGAGACGAGAGGCTCGCCGCCTGTCGGACGGCCTCTTCCGCCCAGTCGGCATTCCGATGGCGGAGTTCGGCGAGGCTGCGGATGAAGGCGACGGCATCATTGGTAGCCTTTGCCGTCAAGGCATCCTTCGTGCCCGATGCAGCCTGTCCGCCACTCTCTTTGTCTTTCTTTTCGGGTTCCTGAGGCGAGGGTGAAATCGGGTTGCCGATCTGGACGGGGGTGGCTGCTCCCAGATTGGTGCCGGGCGCCATGGCAGCCACATGAGTGGCATAGAGGATATAGGTCCCGGCGCTGGCGGCGTGGGCCCCGGCTGGCGCGACGAAGCCGATGACCGGCACAGGCGAGGCGAGAATGTCGGCAATGATCTCGCGCATGCTGGTGGCCAATCCACCGGGTGTATTGATGCGCAGGATGACGGCTTCGACCCGTTGCGGGTCTGCGGAGAGAAGCGTGTCCTTGACATATTGGGCGGTTGCCGGGCCGATGGCGCCGGTAATGGCAATTGACGCCACATGCCGATCCGCGCTCGTTTCCCGTTCTGCTCCGGAAACACTCAAGATGGCCGATGCCATCGGCAGAGCGATGGCGATTACGCTCAAGATGAGACGCCGCAGGCACACGGACCAATCTCCTCAACAATGAGGTCTTTGTGTCCCTGGATGTATTATAGCATCGATAGGTCCGCTTGAGGTTGAAAAGTGTGCCTCTGCAAAGGACAAGGGCTGAGATTGGATAGATGAAATCCCAATTTCCGGTCAAGGTTGGACCGCAGTGAACTCTAGTCGCCGAGGATGATCTTATAGGCCTCAAGATCGCCCTTGCCCTTGATCGGGATCGAGCCCAACGGCACAGCCTTTCTGCGGGTTTTCACCTGCTCCCAAGCGGCTGCGCTGACGTTAATGCTGGCGCTGGTGCCATAGGCAGCAAGGCGGGCGGCGACATTGACCGTGTCGCCCCAGATATCAAAGCTGAATTTCTGCCGGCCGACGACGCCGGCGACCACAGGTCCGATATGAATACCGACCCGGACATCCCAAGGAATCGGCAGCCGTCGGGCCGAGGCAATCGTCGAGGCCGCGCATGCGATACTGGACATCACCGGGTCTGCATTGGGCAGGAGAAGGCCGGCAGTGGCGAGAAGCCCATCGCCGATCGTCTTGATCTTCTCGAGTCCATGCTCCGTTGCATTGTCCTCAAAGGCCGTGGCGAAGACATGAAGGTTGGCGACGATCTCCTCAGGCGCCAGAAGATCGCAATAGGCCGTGAAGCCGACCACGTCCGCAAAGAGCACGACGACATTCTCGTGCCGACGGGGTGTGACGCTCTGGGAGCTTTCGAGTTCGTCCACCGCCTGGGCGGGGAGAATGGCATAGAGAAGCGCCTCGGCGCGGGATCGCTGCCGCTCGATCTCCTCAAGATAGCTCAATTCCTGATCGTGCAGCCGCTTCTTCTCCAGGCATGCGCCGACCCGGGCCCGCAGTAGCGCCGGATTGAAGGGTTTGGGCAGGTAGTCTTCCGCACCGAGTTCGATGCAGCGGACGACACTTTCGAACTCGGAAAGCGCCGAGATCATGAGCACCGGTATATCGCGCGTTGCCGGGTCAGACTTCAGCTGCTTCAAAACCTCGTATCCATTCACCTCGGGCATCATGATATCGAGGAGAATGAGGTCAAATCTCTCCTGTGTGATCCTGTCCAATGCCTCGCGCCCATTCTCGGCCGTGACCACGTCCGCCCAGCCCTCACGCTGCAACCTCCGCGTCAGAGTGTACCGGTTGTCCTCGTTGTCATCCACGACGAGGATGCGAACCCCGGTATAGATCATGGGCGCATCCGTTCCTGCAAAAGGCGATCGATCTTTGCCAAAAGTCTCTCGAAAACGACCGGCTTGGCATCGTACTCATCGCAACCTGCGTCCAATGCCCGTTCCCGGTCTCCGGGCATTGTATGTGCGGAAAGAGCGATGACCGGAATCGACTTGGTATCGGGAGCGTCCTTCAGCTGACGTGTCGCGCTCCAGCCATCGAGGGAAGGCAAGCCAAGATCCATCAGGATCAGATCGGGTTTTTCCTGGCGAGCCATTTCCACACCCTGCTCACCGTCGGACGCAACGATGACCTCAAAGCCATGCTTTCTCAGGCGTTGAGACAGCATATACACATTGTCCTCGTTGTCCTCGACATACAGAATCCGGATCATAGGTGCTCCTGGTAATCGATGCGGCCGAGCCGCAGGCAGTCGGCGATCACTTCCCGCAGGGTGGACAGCACCTCGTCTTTCCCGCCAAGCCGTTTGCGTAGGATTTTCCGGATGCCGCCACTTAGACGGCGATGATCCTCGTCGCTGAGGTCCGCCGCCGTCAAAACAATCACGGGGATATGGCGGGTCTTCTCATCCCGCCGGATCTCATCGATGAACTCGAAACCATCCATCTCCGGCATCATCAGATCGAGGAGAACGATGTCAGGATTGATGAGAGAAAAGCGCTCCAGGGCAACGCGCCCATTCTCCGCCTCTGCGGCCTCCCATCCATCTTCCCGAAGGATGCGTGTCAGCCATCCACGGGTATGTGCGTCATCCTCGATAACCAGAACCCGCGGGCTCGCATGATCGGGGCGGCAGGTGGCGAGAGCCTTCAGGAGACACTCCCGATTGACCGGTTTCGTCAGGTAGGCCGCAGCTCCTAGGGCATAACCGCGGTTCTCCTCGTCGACGATGGTTATCATGATGACGGGAATATCCCTCAGCTCAACATCGCGCTTCAATTCCTGCAACGTACTCCAGCCATCGGGATCGGGCATCAGAACATCAAGCGTGATGACAGAAGGCTGAAAGTCGCGAGCCATCTGAATTCCCTGACGGCCGCTTTCAGCCGTCATGACGTCGAAGCCCTCACGCGTCAGGATCTGCTGCAGGATATCCCGCGACGTGTCCTCATCGTCGATGACCAATGCACGCCGTCCCTGTCCGATCGGTTGCGTATGGATCGGAGGCCGGATCAAGTCGGAGTGCAAGCCGAGTTTGCTTGGGTGCCCTCGTCCGGCAGGCAGCGTAACGGTGAAAGTACTCCCCGCCCCCACGATACTTTGAACGTCGATATTTCCGCCCATGATACGGCAGAGCCGGCGACTGATGGCGAGACCAAGGCCGGTTCCTCCATATTTTCGCGTTGTCGAACTATCGGCCTG
The DNA here is from genome assembly GCF_055792825.1 of Microvirga sp. GN3. Classification (NCBI taxonomy): domain Bacteria; kingdom Pseudomonadati; phylum Pseudomonadota; class Alphaproteobacteria; order Hyphomicrobiales; family Methylobacteriaceae; genus Microvirga; species Microvirga sp. GN3. Next base: position 33,080 of record NZ_JBVVAK010000002.1, on the reverse strand, counting down.
AGTAAATTCTTGAAAGAGCTTGGCGCATTGATCCGCGGTCAGGCCAATTCCTGTGTCTTCAACGGAAATGCGCACGCGGTCCCCACCTGAACCGATTTCTCGATTGGCGCGAAGAGTGACGGTGCCGTTTCTGGTGAACTTGCAGGCGTTGCTCAGGAGATTGAGCACCACCTGACGGATTCGAACGGGATCAGCCTGGATGCAGCCGAGATCCGATGCGATTCTGATATCGAGGCGATTGCCGTTCTTCGCCGCGAGTGGCTCGGCTGTCCGCGCAACATCCTCCATCAAGGATCCGAGATCGATTTCTTCAGGATGCAGTTCAAGCTTGCCGGATTCGATCTTGGCAAGATCGAGGATCTCATTGATGAGGGCCAGGAGGTGGGTTCCGGCATGATGGATCCGGTCGAGCGGTTCGATCAACGGGTCTTCGCCCGTTTCCTGGGCCTCCTCCTTCAGCATTTCGGTGATCCCGATGATGGCATTCAATGGTGTCCGTAGCTCATGGCTCATATTGGTGAGGAATTGGCTCTTCGCCCGGGTCGCCGCCATGGCCTGATCGCGGGCAAGCTCGAGCTGCGTTGCGTGGCGCTTGATCTCGGTGATGTCGGTATAGACGGCAACGGTTCCGCCGCCGGCGATCCTGCGCTCGCTCACTTGGATCCAGCGATCGCCGTCACGGTGCTGGGCTTCGGACGCAACCGGATTTCTGTGGCGGGCCAACCTCTCGGCAACCCAGGCGTCGATTCGTCCTTTTGCCTCTTGAATGAGACCGAGTTCTGCTGCGCGCCGGATCACCGTCTCAAATGGTGTGCCGGGAGTCATGGGCACATCGGTTTCGGGATAAAGCAGTTCTTCGTAGCGACTGTTACAAAGGACGAGTCGGTCATCGGAGTCGTAAAGCGCAAATCCCTCGTTGATGCTCTCAATGGCGTCGATCAGACGTTGCCGGGCGTTGGCGACTTCGCGCAGATTCTTTTCCTCGACTTCAATCGCCGTATCCCTGAAAACCGCGAGTGCTTTCGCCATCTGCCCGATCTCATCGCCGCTATCCGCGGGCAGGGGCGCCCGCAGGTTCCCGCCGGCAATGGCCAGCATACTGTCACTCAGATTGCGCAGGCGCGCGACGAGGTTGCCGTCGACATAGAGCCAGACGATGAGGAGCGAGCTGAGGAGGCTCAACGCGACAACGCCGAGGAGCACATTGTTGCCGACACGCTGCGCCATCAGCGCTTCTCCGCTGGCAGCCTGAATGTCATGCCGGGCCGCGGTGACGAGTCCGTCGACGGCTTTCGTGAGTTGCGATGACAGACCGGCATTTTCCTGCAAGAGGCGCTCGGCATCCTCTATCAGTCCAAGCTCCGTCCTCCGTGCGGACAGGAGGCTATCCTGCCCCTCGACCAGTTTGGCGAAATCAGTGATGCGCTGATCGAAACGGGAGCGCAGGCGTGGATCGGTCAGATCGGACGAGATTTGACGCAAGGCAGCGAGCGATCGGTTCAATGGGAAGCTCAGAACGGCAAGGTCCGCCACGTTTTCGGTCAACGAGGCTTTGAGCAGACCGTCACCGATGGCCGCGAATTCGAGTTGCGCCTTCTGCATCAGCAGGTCCTCGGCGATCTCCTGGATGATCACGGCGGGAGGCTGAGGAGCTCCTTGAGTCGGCTGCTCCCGGCGCGAGGCTGCAAACTTAGAGTCCAAAACCACGAGGGCAGGGGCAACCAGGCGCTGTGCCGCCACGGTGGCATTCGAGAGCCGTCGCAGGAGAGCGTCCTTATGGGCGGAGACCGCAAGCCGACCGGCGACGAGGCCAGCGAGGGCTGTGAGATTGCGTCGAAGCCTTTCGACGGCAGGTTCCATGGCCGTTCCTGTCGCCGGATCGACGTCGCCCTTGATCTGTGCAAGCAGGGCCTCAAGACGGTCGACCTCCGCCGTGATCGTCGCCGAGATCTCCTGGTATTGTGCCTGCGAGCGCGCACTCAGCAGAGTAGGGGCGGCGGCGACGATGCGCTCGGCTTGCCGGGACAGATCGAGAGCGGTGAGCGCCGAAGGAACGCGCTGCTCCGTGATCCGCTCGATGACATAGGCCATCTGGCGGAAGGCGTAGGTGCCTGCCGCAGCCGCGAGCACCGCGAAAGCGCTGATGCCGAGGAACGCAAGGAGCAGGCGCCAACGAACGCTCAACCGGACGGGCATGATGGTAAGGGCATTGCCCCTCCCTCACTCCAGGGGAACATACCGGTCACTCCGCCACACGAACCACTCAAAACCAGGCTGTTTCACATCGCCTTTGCCATCGAAACTGATCCGGCCGAGGATCGTATCGAACTCATTGCTCCGCAGAGCATCGATGACGGCTTTGGATTCCGTCGATCCGGCCTTCGCGGCCGCCTGGGCCCAGGCCTGGATGGCCCCGTAACTGTAGAGCGTATAGCCTTCAGGTTCGAAGCCCTGCTGGCGGAAGCGCTCGACGACGCTTGCCGCCACAGGGCTCCGGCGCGGGTCGCGGAAGGAGGTGAAGAGGGTACCTTTGCCGGCCTCTCCGGTGACCTGCACGAAGGCTTCGCTGGCAATTCCGTCCCCGGACACCAGCTGTAATTGATAGCCGTCCTCGCGGGCGCCGCGGATCAGCAACGCCGCTTCCCGGTAATAGCCACCGAAATAGGTAACCTCGATCCCAGCGGCTCGCAGTTTCGCAATCAGAGGGGCATAATCGCTCTGCCCCGGTACGAGGTCCTCATACAGTGTCTCGGTGACTCCATGCTTATGGAGCTGCTGCTGGGTCTCTTCCGCGAGGCCTTTGCCGTAGACGGAGTTGTCGTGGACGATGGCGATCTTGGCATTGCGCCATCGCACGACGAGGAAGTCGCCGGCGATGGCGCCCTGCTGGTCGTCGCGCCCGCAGATGCGGAAGACATTGGCGCGGCCCTCTTCCGTGAGGCGCGGATTGGTCGATGCCGGCGTCATCTGGATGATACCCGCTCTCGTATAGACCGCAGCGGCCGGAATGGATGCTCCTGAGCACTGGTGCCCGACGACGAACGACACCTTGGCGGCGACGAGTCGTTGCGCGGCAGCAATCGCTTGGCCACTGTCGCAGGCATCGTCGACGGAAATGAGCCTCAATTGTTGACCGAGGATCCCACCGGCAGCGTTGAGATCAGCGACGGCCATTTCGACGCCCTGTTGCTGTTGCTCGCCCTGATACGCATTGGGACCCGTCAGAGCTCCCGCCATGCCGATCAGGATTTCCGCGTTGGCTGAAGCGGCATTTATTGCCCAAGCGATGACGACGGCAAGACTCCACGGCAGCTGTCTCATGGCGAGCCTCCCGAGATCCGGGTGCGTCAATGGAGTGTCAGCTGCTGCTGGGAAGGATCAAACGTTACAGCAAGGCAGGGCTCGGTTTTTAGAGTGTCATCTGGCGCCGAGGACCTTCCACCAACAACGAAAGCCTTCCGTCGACAGTATAAGCTACGCTCCAGCTCGCATACTAAACGATCTGAGCGCGAGGGTCGATGCCGTTCGCTTCTGCTCCAAAACAGAGAACAGAAGGCTGACCCGCAGTGTGGTGGCTCTATCTAGGCATGACGAGGATTGTGGCAATTCCTCTCAGGAGGTAAATCACATAATAGAAACAGTTTAGCAAAACTGATAATGAATATTGATAGATGTTCTAGTAGTTCAGGGTTTGTCTAAGTAATTGACGGCCATAACTGGTCGTGAGAGCATTCATTATTACAAGTAAAATAATCCAAAGTAACTTCCTTTGGGAGGGAACAATGCAGTTGAGGCAGCTTACGCTATTGTCTGCAGCGGGTTGGATTGCAGGCACGGGTTTGGCTCTGGCGCAAGGTCAGACTCTGACCATCGCCACGGTCAACAATGCTGACATGATCATCATGCAGCGACTGTCACCCAAGTGGGAGCAGGCGACCGGCAACAAGTTGAACTGGGTGGTGCTCGAGGAAAACGTCCTGCGCCAACGCGCGACCACCGATATCGCCACCAAGGGCGGGCAGTTCGACATTATCACGATCGGTTCCTACGAGGCTCCGATTTGGGGCAAGCAGAACTGGCTCGTGACTCTGGACGATCTCGGCGCCGATTATGACTATGCCGACATCATTCCATCCGTGAAGAATGGATTGTCCTACAACGGCAAGCTCTATGCCGTGCCGTTCTACGCCGAAAGCTCGTTCACGTTCTATCGCAAGGACCTGTTTGATCAGGCCGGCATCAAGATGCCTGACAAGCCCACTTACGATCAGATTGCCGAATACGCGGCCAAGCTGACCGACAAGTCGAAGGAGCAATACGGCTTCTGCCAGCGCGGCAAGCCGGGTTGGGGTGAGAACATGGCCTTCGTCGGTCCCATGGTGAATGCCTTCGGCGGACGCTGGTTCAACGAGAAATGGGAGCCGCAGCTCACGACAGAACCGTGGAAGAACGCGATCAATTACTACGTCAAGAACATGCGGGAATACGGGCCCCCGGGCGCGACGGCAAACGGGCACAACGAGAACCGCGCTTTGTTCGCGACAGGACATTGCGCCATGTGGGTCGATGCCACGTCGGCGGCGGGCTACATCTACAACCCGAAGGAAAGCCAGGTTGCGGACAAGACCGCTTTCACGGCAGCGCCGGTCGAGGTCACGAGCAACGGCTCGGGCTGGTTCTGGGCGTGGTCGCTCGGCATTCCCGCCTCCTCAAAGAAGGTCGATGCCGCCAAGTCCTTCGTGAAATGGGCCACTTCGAAGGATTATATCACGCTGGTCGGCACCGAGGCCGGTTGGGTCGCTGCGCCTCCCGGCACACGCAAGTCGACCTATGACAATCCCGAGTACCAGAAGGCGGCGCCCTTCGCGAAGGTGGTCTACGAGTCGGTCGCCAATGCGGACATCACCAAGCCGACGAAGGATCCCGTGCCCTATATCGGCATCCAGTATGTCGCCATTCCCGAATTCCAAGGCATCGGTACGGCGGTTGGACAGCAGATCGCGGCCGCGTTGGCCGGTCAGACGAGCGTGGAGCAGGCTCTGGAAACGGCGCAACGCTCGACCGAGCGCACGATGAAGCAGGCAGGCTATCCGAAATAAGCCAATCGCCATGCAGTCGGCGGGCGTTCAGGTCCGCCGATTGCTCTCCCAGCTGCGAGCAACCGAGATGGCGAGCACCACCACAACCGTTCCCGTTCCCAGCGCCACAACATCTGCTGGGAAGCGCAGCCAGCGCAATGTCAGAACGCTGCCGTTGATCGCGCCATCCGTGATCCTCCTGTTTCTCTGGATGATCGTGCCGCTGGTGATGACGCTCTGGTTCTCATTTCAATACTACAACCTGCTCGATCCATCGGTCAGCGGGTTCGCAGGCTTTGAGAACTACACCTTCCTGCTCACCGATCCCTCGCTCTGGACGGCGATGGCGAACACGCTTTTCCTCGTTTTCTGGGTGCTGGTGATCACGGTTGGATTGGGCACTCTGCTCGCCGTCCTGTTCGACCAGGATTTTTACGGCCGGGGCATTGCCCGCCTTCTCGCCATTGCCCCGTTTTTCGTCATGCCCACGGTCAGTGCGCTGATCTGGAAGAACATGCTGATGCACCCGGTCAACGGGCTCTTTGCATTCTTCGCGCGCTCCCTCGGCTTGCCAGCCATCGATTTTTTCGGCAGCTTCCCGTTGACCTCCGTCATCATCATCGTGGCGTGGCAATGGCTGCCCTTCGCCCTGCTGATCCTGCTCACGGCGATCCAGTCGCTCGACAGCGAGCAGAAGGAGGCCGCCCGTATGGACGGCGCGGGCCCCTTCTCAATGTTCTTCTTCATCATCCTGCCCCATCTTGGCCGCGCCATCAGCGTCGTCATCATGATCGAGACGATCTTCCTGCTGTCGGTCTTCGCCGAGATCTACGTCACTACCTCCGGTGGCCCCGGCCTTGCCTCGACAAATCTGGCTTTCCTGATCTATCTGCGGGCCTTGCGTGAGTACGACGTGGGTGGCGCGTCGGCAGCAGGCGTGATCGCCGTGATCCTCGCCAACATCGTGGCGATCTTCCTCGTCCGCTCGATTGCCAAGAACATTGCCGATTGAGGTTGAGCCATGCATCCCAAAACCCGCGAAAAGCTCATTCTCACTCTGGTCGGATGGTTCGCCGCCGGGCTGATCTTCTTCCCGATCTTCTGGATGATCCTCACCAGCTTCAAGACGGAAGTGGAGGCGATTGCAACGCCGCCCAAACTCTTCTTCAGCCCGACGCTGGAAAACTACGTAACGGTGCGCGAGCGGGCCGATTACATTCACTTCGCCATCAACAGTATCGTTATTTCGGTGGGGGCAACCTTGCTGGCGACGCTCATCGCCGTGCCGGCTGCCTATGCCATGGCGTTCTTCCCAGGGAAACGCACGAAGGACCTGCTGCTCTGGATGCTGTCGACCAAGATGATGCCGGCGGTTGGTGTCCTGATTCCGATCTATCTGCTCTTCCGGGATACCGGTGCGATCGATACGCGCTGGGGCCTGATTGTCGTCTACACGCTGATGAATCTACCGATCGTGGTGTGGATGCTCTACACGTTCTTCAAGGAGGTGCCGAAGGATATTCTTGAGGCCGGCCGCATGGATGGAGCTAAGCCGAAGCAGGAAGTGTGGATGCTGCTCCTGCCCCTGTCGCTGCCCGGTATCGCGTCGACGGCACTTCTCTCCATCATCCTGTGCTGGAACGAGGCATTCTGGAGCTTGAACCTTACCACGTCGGAGGCGGCACCTCTGACCACCTTCATCGCCTCGTTCTCCGCACCGGAAGGGTTGTTCTGGGCCAAGCTTTCTGCAGCGTCGACCATCGCCATCGCACCCATCCTAGTCTTCGGCTGGATGAGCCAGCGCCAGCTCGTGCGTGGCCTGACCTTCGGTGCGGTCAAGTAAACGGGAAATTTGCTATGTCGACGATTGTCCTCAAAGGCATTGAGAAAAGCTACGGTGCGGTGCAGGTGATTAAGGGAGTCGATCTGTCCATCGACGACCGTGAGTTTTGTGTTTTCGTCGGTCCTTCTGGGTGCGGAAAGTCGACGTTGCTGCGAATGATAGCCGGGCTTGAGGAAATCACGGAGGGTGATCTCATGATCGACGGCCAGCGCGTCAATGACGTGCCACCCTCGGAGCGCGGCCTCGCTATGGTGTTCCAATCCTATGCTCTCTACCCACATATGTCTGTCGCGGACAATATGGGCTTCTCGTTGCGCCTCGCCGGTGTGCCCAAGGAGGAGCGGCGTGTCAAGGTGGCGGAGGCCGCGCGGATCCTGCATCTGGACAAGCTCTTGGATCGCAAGCCGAAGGAGTTATCCGGCGGTCAGCGGCAGCGTGTGGCCATTGGCCGGGCCATCGTGCGCAAGCCCAAGGTCTTTCTCTTTGACGAACCATTGTCCAACCTCGATGCGGCGCTGCGCGTCCAGATGCGGATCGAGCTAGCCCGCCTGCACGATGAGCTTGCCGCAACCATGATCTATGTCACCCACGATCAGGTCGAGGCCATGACAATGGCGGACAAGATCGTGGTGCTGCAAGGAGGCATTGTCGAGCAGGCCGGAACTCCGCTCGAACTCTACCATCATCCACGGAACCTGTTCGTAGCGGGCTTCATCGGCAGCCCCAAGATGAACTTCCTTCCCGCAACAGTCACAGCGGTAACAGATGCGGCAACCACCATCCAGCTTGCCGGTGGCGCAAGCCTGAGTGTTCCTGTTCGCCCCGGTCGCCAGAAGGTTGGGGATGCAGTAACGCTCGGTGTGCGGCCCGAGCATATGCGGCTGGCCGGAGAGGGGGAGATCGCCGGCGAGGTGATGGTGGTCGAGCGCCTTGGCGGCGAAACATTCCTCTATACCCAGCTCAAGGACGGCACGATGCTGATCGTACAGGCAGACGGAGAGATCCCGACCGGCGTGCATGAGCGCATCGCCATCAGGCTCGATCCGGCGACCTGTCATCTGTTCGATGGCGACGGTGTCGCGATCGAGCGCGTGCAGCGGCATCCGTTGGCCAATCTGCGTCGGTTGCCAACCCGCAAGGCAAGTTGAGGCCTTTCCAGAGGCGGATTATGGCCTCGAAACGATTTGACTATATCATTGTTGGCGGCGGCAGTGCAGGATGCGTCGTCGCGAGCCGTCTCGTGGCCGAGAATGGCGCCAGGGTGCTGCTCGTCGAGGCAGGGCCTCGCCGGGTAAGTCCGATCCTTGCGATGCCGGCGGGTTATATGAAGTTTCTCGCCCGCGACACTTATCTCACGATGCACCACGTTCTCCCTCAGGAGCAGCTTGGCGGTCGCGCGCCCATCGTGCCGCAGGCCAAGGTGCTCGGTGGAGGCAGCGCAGTCAACGCCATGGTCTATATCCGCGGCCAGGCGGAGGACTACGATGGGTGGGACGTGGCCCTGGGCGGTGCCGAGTGGAGCTATAGGGATCTTCTGCCCCATTTCATCAGGCAGGAAGGGAACGATCACCTGGGCGCACCTTATCACGGTGTCAGCGGTCCCTTAAAAGTTTCCCATCTGGGACAGCACTCCGCCATGAGCCGCGTCTTTGTGCAGGCAATGCAGACATTGGGTGTCCCATATACGGCCGATTTCAATGGAGCCCGGCAAAACGGTGTTGGTTTTATGCAGCACACGATCGACTGGGCCACACGCCGTCGGTGCAGTGCGGTCAATGCGTTCCTCCGGCCCGTTCTCGCCGATCCGAAGTTGACCCTGCTCACGGAGACGACGGTCACTCATATCCATATAGAGCGGGACCGCACAACAGGCATAGACCTTGTCGGACCTTCCGGATCGGAGAGAGTCTTCGCCGATGCGGAGGTGATCATTGCGGCCGGAACCTATCTGACGCCGAAGCTTCTGATGCTCTCCGGCATCGGTCCTGCCGACGAACTTTCCAGGCTCGGACTCAAGGTTGTTGCCGATCTGCCCGGCGTCGGCCAGAATCTGCAGGATCACCATGAGGTTCCCATCATCGCTGCGTCATCCGGAGCCTTCGGCTATTTCGGCCAGGATCGCGGCCTGGCGAAGCTGCGAAATGGGTTGCAATACATGCTGTTCAAATCGGGAGCGGTCACGACGACCGGCGTAGAGGCCTGCGCCTTCATCGATCCCGATGGTAGTGAGCGGCCAGCGATTCAGCTCTATTGCGTTCCGACGGTCTATCTCGACCGCGACGTCTCTGGTGTAGAGCCGACGCACGGAGTGACGTTGAACCCGTGTCTGCTGCGTCCGAAGGCGCGCGGATCCGTGCGCCTCGCATCCGCCGATCCAAAAGCATTGCCGCTGGTGGATCCGCAGACCTTTGCCGATCCGGACGATCTTCGCTTGACCATGGCCGGGCTGCGCTATGCGCGGGAGGTTCTCGCGACGAGTCCCATCCGGGACATGATCGAACAGGAACTCTTCCCCGGGCAGGCGATCAGTTCGGATGAAGATCTGGCCGAGCACTGCCGCAGAACGGTGAAGACCAACTACCATCCGGTCGGCACCTGTCGCATGGGTCGCGACGATGATCCGCTTGCTGTGGTCTCGCCGGATCTGGCAGTGCATGGCATTGCAGGCCTGAGGATCGTCGATGCCTCAATCATGCCGACGATCACCAGCGGCAACACGAATGCACCGGTGCTGGCCATCGCCGACAAGGCGGTTGACATCATCACGGGTTCTACGCGCATGATTCCTGCGCCGGAAGCCGCTCCATCGAACCGCGTTTCCTCCATGCCCGATCAGGTCCAACCGCTATGAGCCAGAGCTTGAACCTTGCCAATCTCGCGAACCTACCCGGCAGTGTCGCCAAGCCTCGCTATGCCCGCGAGGAGCTCAAGGCCGGCATCCTCCACATTGGCGTCGGCAATTTTCACCGCGCCCATCAGGCCGTGTATCTGGACGACCTCTTCAATGCCGGAAAGAACCGCGATTGGGCTCTGATCGGCGCGGGCATCCGTGCGGGCGATAGAGCGATGCGCCAGGCACTGGAGCCTCAGGATTGGCTGACCACGGTGGTGGAACTCGAGCCCGGCGCCAATGTCGCTCGGGTGACTGGAGCCATGGCGGGCTTCGTGCCTGTCAACGAGGATGGACGCGCCATCGTCGATGCTCTCGACGATCCGGCTTTGCGGATCGTATCCCTGACCGTCACGGAAGGCGGCTATTGCATCGATCCGGCAACGGGGGCTTTCAATCCCGAGCATCCCGACATCGTCTATGACGCCGCGCATATGGATGCGCCCAAAGGCGTGTTCGGTGTTCTCCTTGCCGCATTAAAGCGCCGCGGTGATCAAGGAGTTGCACCCTTCACGGTGATGTCGTGCGACAACATTCCCCATAACGGGCAGGTGGCGAAGGATGCGGTGGCAGGTCTTGCCGATCTCGTGGATCCTGTTCTGGCGGCTTACGTGCGAGAGCAGGTGGCCTTTCCCAACAGCATGGTCGATCGCATCACGCCGGCGACGACGGACCGGGAGCGCGCCATTCTGGCGGAGCGCTTCGGCATCAAGGATAACTGGCCTGTTTTCTGCGAACCGTTCCGCCAATGGGTGCTGGAAGACAATTTCCCGACGGGCCGACCAGCACTTGAGGATGTCGGCGTCACGTTCACGCCACATGTGGCGGCCTTTGAGCTGATGAAGCTGCGCATCCTCAACGGCGGCCATGCCACCATCGCTTATCCGGCAGGTCTCTTAGGGTTTCACTTCGTGCACGACGCCATGGCAGATCCATTGGTGCGGGGCTTCCTCGATAAGCTCGAGACCGACGATATCATTCCTTGCGTGCCGCCCGTGCCAGGTGTCGATTTGCACGACTATTATCAGCTGATCGCCCGACGCTTCGCCAATCCGGATGTGGGCGATACGATTCCGCGGCTCGCCCAAGACGGTTCCAACCGGCAGCCCAAATTCATCCTGCCCTCAACGCGGGATCGGCTGAAGGCGGGCGCTGATGTCACGGGGCTGGCTCTCGAATCCGCCCTGTGGTGTCGGTATTGTGCGGGAGCAACCGATGCCGGTGAGCCTTTCAAGCTCGACGATCCCAATGCGAGCCGCCTGACACCGGCCGCTTTGGCCGCGAAGGATGATCCAGCGTCTTTCCTCGACCTACGAGATATCTTCGGCGATGTCGCGGATGCTCCACAGTTTCGCTCCCGATTCGAGACGGCCCTGAACAGCCTGTGGCGTGATGGAACCCGCGCCACCCTGCAGCGCTACTTGAACGGAAGCCTTTGAGGCCGGTCAGGCAGGCATGTCGATCTGCACCTTCACGGAAGCCGGAGGCATCGCCTTGGCAAAGTCGAAGGCCTCGACGCTGTCCTTGAAAGCGAAGCGATCAGTGATCAGCGGCTTCACGTCGATCCTCCCCGATGCGATCATCGCTACCGCCCGCGGATAGACATGGGCATAGCGGAAGATGCTTTCGACCCTGGCCTCCTTCACCTGAGCCTTGCTGACGTCGAAGGGGAATGGTTCAAGGGGAATGCCGACCAGCGCAACCTTTCCGCCAGGACAGACGAGATCGAACATCTCCGCCATGGCAGGCAGATAGCCTGAGCATTCGAAAATGATATCCGCGCCCCAATCGGCGCTCTCGCGTTTGACAACGTCCAGAAGATTTTGGTTCCGGACATTGACCGGCACGACGGGGCCGAGGGAGCGTGCCAATGCAAGTTTCGGCTCGTGGATGTCGCTCACGATGACCCGCGAGCAACCGGCCGCCAAAGCGGCCAGGATCGTGACCATCCCGATTGGCCCTGCGCCGATGACGACAGCGAGGTCGCCGGGCTGAACTTGAACCTTAGTGGCGGCATGCATGCCAACGGCGAGAGGCTCGACCATGGCACCTTCGGCGTATGAGACATGATCCGGAAGCTTGAAGGTGAAGTCGGCCGGATGGACGACCGTCGGGCGGAGCACGCCGTGTACCGGCGGGGTTGCCCAGAACCGCACGGCTGGATCGAGATTGTACTTTCCCAGACGTGTTGCGCGACTCGCCGGATCCGGAATCCCTGGTTCCATGCAGACGCGGTCGCCGGGTTTAAATTCCGTCACGGCCGGGCCGACCTCGACAATCTGGCCCGCGGCCTCATGCCCGAGGATCATCGGCTCCTTGACCGCGAAGGGCCCAATAGCGCCGTGCGTGTAGTAATGCACGTCACTCCCACAGACGCCGACCGTTCGAAGAGCAATCCTGACATCTCGAGGTCCAAGCTTTTCATCAACCGGGATATCGCGCAAGCTGAGTTCGTCCTTGCGCTCGAGCACCAGCGCTTTCATGACTCACTCTCCTCTTCGAGAGTCTTATTTTGCCCTATCGCGATAGAAGTGCATAGCACTTCCGAGCCATTGCCTGGTTCATTCTTCTTGAATGAAGGGAGCGATTGACCGTAAAAGCCGATCAGGGAAGTTCAGAGCTTTTCTCAGCCGCCGAGTGTGCAACAGGTGTCTCGTCCTGGCGAGGCGAACAAAGATTGGCTGCTTGCAGCAGCCCGTAACCATAAGTTTTGTCGCGCCCTGGCGCGCCCAGATCGAGAGTGCTGCTCTCAAGCGCCGCCTGAAGGTCTGTTGCATTCACTGTGCTGCTGGACGCAGTGAGGATCGCTGCTGCGGCCGATATGAACGGCACAGCATAGGATGTCCCGCTCTTGATGGTCCCGCCACCCCCAGCAGAGGCGACCCACAGATCCACTCCGGGCGCGGCCATGTCGATATATTCGCCTTGGGTTGCCCGGGAGTAGATGGTGAGATTCCTGTCAACGGCTGTGACGGCGATCACGCCCGGGTAGGCAGCAGGATAAGATGGTTCTGCACCCGCACCGTTGTTGCCTGCCGCGGCCACGATAATCATGCCTTTCGCTTGGGCGGAGGCAATCGCCCGCTTCAGGACTTCATTGGGCGAGCCGGACAGGCTCATGTTGACAACACGTACATTGCGTTCAGCCAGAATCTCCAAGGCCCGGACGAGGGTAATCACGTCCGTTCGGTCCGCCGTTCCACCATTGCGATAGAACGCATCCACGGCGAGAAGATGTGCGCCAGGAAGAAGCCCAGGCGTGCCGCTGTCGTTCCGCCCGACAAGGATGGCGGCCATGGCCGTCCCATGATCGGGCTGAGACGGGTTGCCGCGGAGCTCAAGCCCGGACAGGACTTCGATCGATTGTCCCTTCAGAGATTCATGATCGCGATTGATGCCTGTATCGATGAGGCCGATGGTCGGGAGGGGGCCGCATTGTTCGGAGGCGGATCCGCTCCAGCCCACAAGTGAAATAGCCTCACAGCTTGGTCCCGTGCAGCCGGAACCTTCATCCGTGTAATAGTAATGATCGAAATCGGTCGCCGTATCTGCGTCGACCATACGCACCCGGCGCTGCGCCTCGCCAAGAGACATTCCGCGTGGTGGGACGAGCCTGACAACGCTCGCAAGGGTTCCTTTCGTCTGCATCTCAGCGCGGAATCCTTGTGCGCTCAGCCGAGCCAGGTCAGCCGACGTCACGCCAAGCGCTACGATCGAACGCATGGCACGAGCGGGTTTAGGGAGAGGGCGATCAACCGCTGCTGCAGGCATGGCAGGCCGGGAAGGCAATGCCTTGCCTGCATTGAGCTCCGTCGTGCTCGCCTGTCTTGCGTTCCCCTTGCCGACCGCCGCTTGCACTTTGCCTGCTTTGTCCACGCGCGAGGATTCAGTTTTCTTCGATCCGGCACTGCTTGATGTCGATTTTGCTTTCGCGGCGCTCTTGCGAGTTTTGGCTTTCTCAACGGATCTTACCGGTGCCCCCGTGCGGGGGCGAAGGCTGTCAGAGATAGCTCCGAAAAGAGCCGACAATCCCCTGGTTACGGTCGATGTGGAACTACCAATTCCAACTGGAGCGCCAGCATTCCGATTCGGTGTCTTTCCCTTATCTGAGGACTTTCCTTGTCCAGATGCATTGCCTTGGCTGGAGGAACTTCCCTGACTTGATGACTTTCCGGAATTCGAAGTGCCTCCTTGATTTGAGGCGCTTCCGCGGTTGCCGGAATTGCTTTGCCCCGCATTCGTGTTGCCGTTGCTTCGACCACTTTGGCTTCCCCCTTCACTTGCGTTGCTGTTTCCCTTGCCGTTCCCATTGCTCCCGGCAGCACTTGCAGCTCCGCTATTTCTCGAGGTGCCGTTGCCACCTGTGCTCCCTTTGCTCCCAGCGTTCCCACTATTATCGGAACTTCCATTGTTCCCGGCGTTACCAGTGCTGCCTGAATCACCGTTTCCGTTGCCTCCGTCTTTTCCGCCGGAATTATTGCCTTCCTTAGCTGTCGCGAGTGCGTTCTCCAAGGCTAAGCCACCGCTCTCGGCGATATCGATCTGGACCTTCACCGGGCACGCAAGGGCAAGGCACGATACCGCAATCAGAAGAGTGCGCTGACGTGGTTTCATCGAAACGGTTCACCTTTGCAGTCGGATATCCAGCGAGACATTCTGCAATCGATTTCGGGAAGCGCCTCCAAACGACAATAACGGCTAAGGCACAGGGTTTGTTTCAAGTGATGGCCGGAGACTTGATGGATAGCAGAATGGGCTTAGCGAACGGCGACGCTCTGTTCAGAGTTTCTGTCGGCGCGGCTCCGAAAGCAATGCTGGATCGAAGGCTCAGATGAACAGAAGATGAATAACGGCGAAGTGTATAATCATGGTAGATGGTGCTCAGCCTCTGTTCATGCTTATCAGTAACTTGAGTTTGGCCACATGGGCCGAGAATTGCTTTGAAACTACTTTAAGAATGACGCGTTATCGGTTGCCGGGTGCAAAGCCCGAATGTTCATTCAGGAGTATGATCATGTCGAAGAAGTTCCTTCATGCAGCCGCTGCTCTCGCCGCTCTTGTGCCTGCTGCTGCCTTCGCGCAGTCGGGCGGTGCTGCCGCCGGCGCTGCCACGGGCGCGGTTGGCGGTGCGATCGTCGGCGGTCCGGTTGGAGCGGCCGTGGGTGGTGTCACGGGAGCCATCGTGGGTGGTATCGCCGATCAGCAGCAGCCGCAGTTCCGTCAGTATGTGACGACGCAGCGCGTGCCTTCTTATACCTACAGGGAAGAGGTTCGCGTCGGCGCGGTTCTCCCGGAAAGTGGCGTGACCTATCACGAGGTCCCTGCCGAGTACAAGGTGAAAGGCTACCGGTACACGGTTGTGAACAATACTCCGGTACTGGTGGAGCCGAGCAGCCGCAAGATCGTGCAGGTGATCCGCTAAAGCGCGCCACCTCTTGAATTCAGCTATGGGCGGCCGATCCGGCCGCCCTTTTTGCATTGGCAGAGCCGGCGGATTCCCGACGACATATTTATGCCGGTGCCGCCCGCTTCGTTCGTCATTCGAAAGTTCTCCCACTTGAGATTGGAATAAAGCGGCTAGGTTCTCCGTTATGATGCAAAGAGACTATGCGGAGGAGGAATGCCGGCAGCCATAGGACAGGAATTGGTGGCGCTCCTGCCGCGGCTGAGGCGCTTTGCACTGGTGCTTTGTCGCTCACAGCCGCTTGCGGACGATCTCGTCCAGGGGGCTTGCGAGCGTGCGCTTGCTAATTCGGATAGCTGGACGCCGGGGACAAAGTTCGATGCATGGATGTTTCGTATTCTCCGCAATTACTGGATCGATCACCTGCGACGGATGAGAACTGAAGGCATGATGGAAGATGTGACACTGCAAACACAGCTTGTCGGAGATCCAGGGGAGGGGACAATCCTGAACAGGCTGGTTCTATCTGAGGTCCAACGAGCCATCGATGATCTGCCTCAGGAGCACCGGGAGGTCCTCGTCCTCGTATGCGCCGAGGATCTCAGTTATCGGGAGGCGGCCGAGGTCTTGGGTGTCCCCATCGGGACTGTCATGAGTCGCCTTGCGCGCGCGCGCAAGCGGCTGATGGAGATGACAGCCGCCGCCTAGGGGGCTGAAGAAAAGCAAGAGCGGAGCAATAGTGATGTCCCGGTTGCATCTCAGTGATGAGATCCTGATGGCCTTTGCCGACGGCGAACTCGAAGAGCCTACGGCCGCTGCCGTTGCCAAAGCGATGGCAGAGGATCCCATTGTGGCCAAGCGGATCATGGATTTTCAGCAGAGCCGCCGGTTGACCCGTTCCGCACTCTCTGTCGCCTTGATGCCTGATGTGCCGCCCGAATTGCGGGCGGCTGTATCGGCTCAGGTTAACGCCTATGAGGATGCCAATAGGCTGGATGCAGAGCCTGCTCTCAAGGCGCCGCGGCACGAGCGGCTTGCGCGAAAGGGTTCGTTCATGCCGATGGCTCTGGCGGCGTCCATTGCTGCCGTGGCGCTTGCTTTGGGCTATTTCGCTGGTTGGCAAGGTAGACCAGGGACGGACAGTTTGATGGGGCATCTGGAGAGTCCGCTGGTTCATCGTGAATTGAGTAGGATTGCGTCTGGAAAGGACGTGGAACTGCCGTTTGGCCGCTTGCGGGTGATTTCGACCTATCGTCTTGCAAACGGCTCCCTGTGCCGTGAATTCCGGCTTCAATCGTTCACTGCGGCAGCAGAAGCCGTTGCTTGCCGCAACGGTGAATGGAACGCGACCATCGCCCTGGCAAAAGCCATCAACGATGCTGAATTCACGCCCAGCGGAGGAGGGGACCCGATGGCGGCGTACCTGGAAAGCATTGGTGCCGACCGGCCTCTTGTCGATGAGGCGGAAGCTAGGGCTCTCGCTGAGGCTCACCGTTAAGCTGTTGGTCTAAGACCTCGTGAAGGACTTGCCTGCCAGTTTTGAGAATTTTTCTAAGAAAGGTGGAATAAACCCGCGAGCCGCGCCGTTCTCTGTCCAACTTGGCGAGTGATAGAGGATGGGTATGAGAGCCGCGTATCATCTGGCCTTCGCCGTATTCTCTGTGGGCACCGTTGCGGCACCCACAACGGTGCCGAACGCACCAGATCCGGCCACTGCGACATCGTCAATTCAGTCGCACCCTATTCCTGATACCGTTCGTAACATTGCGGCGGACCTTTCGGCTCGCCTGAATGCGGGACAGGAGAATTTCCCGGTCGCAACTCTCGACCGGGGGATATCTCCCGGAGAAAGCCTGTCCGAGACGATCGAACTATACCCTATCCCGAAGCATGAAACCTATCGTTATGCGGTCGTCGACGGTTATCGTCTGATCGTCGATGCGACATCCCGAAAAATCGTCTACGTCATACAATGAATGCCCAGAGCCTAGGTAAAGAAGAAAAACATTTCCGCTCGAAGAAAAGGCGACCAAATCATGTCACTGCAAAGCGCGAACGGGACACATTTGGTGCTTGACGATAAAGGTAGCTCCCCGGCAATCGTTTTTCCCGTCTGCACCAATCCATTGCTTCGACTTGGACTGGAGAGCATCCTTCCCAATGCAGATTTTGTCGTGTGGCATGACATCGTCGACGGATTCTCGAGCCTGCCCGCTATCGAGAATGAGTTCTCTGCACTTTTCATCATTGATGCAAGCAGCTTCACCAGCGGAGCCGTCGATCTGGTTCGACGATTGAAAGCTCATGCTCCCGCGGCACGGTTTGTCATACTGGCGGATGCCTTTGATCCCGGCACCGTGTCCGCAGCCTGGGGCGCGGGAGTTCACGGGTTCTGTCTCTCGACCCATAACCAGGATGTGCTCGTTAAGTCACTCGAACTGGTGATGCTAGGGGAACCCGTGCTTCCCGCAACGATTGTTCTCCCGATTGCAGGAGTAGACGCACATAACACCCATCATGAACCTGCTGGGGTCTCGATGGTAGAGAGCGTCAACAGCCATCAAAGTCGGAAATTGTCCTGCAGAGAGACGGAAATTTTGACTTGCTTGACTGAGGGCGCACCCAACAAGGTCATTGCACGCAAGCTTAATCTGTCCGAGGCTACTGTGAAGGTCCATGTCAAGGCCATTCTGAAGAAGATCGGCGCCTGCAATCGCACTCAGGCTGCGCTTTGGGCTAGAAGATATGTCTCGATAGGCCCGAAGCCATTGTAAAGGCGCATCTTCAGCGCCTCGCTAGGCTCTAAAGACTCTAGCGCGCTTTCGGCGAAGTGGATCGGGTTTGCCGTCAAAAAATGCGGCAAGCCAAGAAGAGAGATGATTCCACCCAAATGGAAACAGCTCTAGCCTCTCACATAACCGGGATACTTCGCTCTGATCTCATCCACATGAGACAAAGTGCCGGAGAGGTGATGACGCAAGTGCTTTTGGGCTTCTTCCGGCTGTCCATCCGCAATCGCCTGCACGATCAACCTGTGATGCTGCACGATGTCCTGCGCCTTGCCCGGAGTCGGAAGATGGAGGCGGCGCAGTCGATCGATATGCCCGCTGCGGCTGCGCACGAGAACCCATAGGTCATTCATTCTGGCCGCTTCGTAGAGATGCTGGTGAAAGGCTTGGTCGGCTGCGGAAAAAGCTTCAAAGTCTTCCGCCTCCATAAGGGCCTGCTGTTGCGCAAGAAAGCCCTGAAGCCTGGCAATCAGCCGAGGATCCGGAGCGAGCGCCAAGCCCCGCACGATCTCAAGTTCCAGCGAGCGCCGCAGGAAGTGCGCCTGATGCGCAAGCGTGAGGTCGATGGGGCTGACCACGGTCGCATGCTGCGGGAAAATATCGACAAGACCGTCCTCCTGGAGCCTTAAGAGGGCATCACGGATCGGAGTCGAGCTGAGACCAAATTCCTTCTGGAGGGTAAGTCGGTTCAGCACAGTCCCGGGAGCCAAGGTGAGGGAAATGATCATCTCCCTCAGACGCTCGAAGACCTGGGGCGCAGCTTGGCGGCCCCGCTCAAGGCGATCGGAGGGTGCGGTCGGGATCGGCTGGCTAAGGACTGTGCGAGGTGGCGCCATTCGGAAGAACCTGAACTTTTGTCGACCCCTTCTATACCACACTTGTCTCGGATGCACTAATGCATTAGTGTATGAGGCATCGGACAAATAAGCCGATCTTGGCCATCAAGGCTCCCGACAAGAGGAGCCCATCTCGAGGAAGCACCATGAATAAGCAGATGAGGCGTCTATGCGCCGGTGTGACGGCTGCCGTTGGGTTATTTGCTCTCGCAAACACCGCCTCGGCGCAGCAGAAAAGCGAAGTTTCCATCACGCGCCAACCCGGCATCATCTATTTGCCGACCCACGTCATCGAAAAGCAGCAGCTCATCGAGAAGCATGCTGCCCGGCTTGGTCTGCCTGAGCTGAAGACCAAGTGGATCACCTTCAGCGGTGGCGGCGCGCAGACGGATGCGCTGCTCTCCGGCGGCGTCGACATGGTCAATACCGGCGTCGGCAACCTGCTCCTGCTCTGGGACCGCACCAAGGGCGGCGTAAAGGGCATCGTGGCATCCTCGGCACTGCCGCTGGCTTTCGTTACGCACGATCCCAAGATCAAATCCCTGAAGGACTTCGGATCAGGCGACAAGATTGCCGTGCCGACCGTGAAGGTTTCAACCCAGGCTATCCTTCTTCAGATGGCCAGCGCCAAGGAGTTCGGGGCCGATCAATGGGCGAAGCTCGATGCGAACACGGTTCAGCTCGGCCATCCGGACGCCGTCGTCGCCATGACCAATCCGCAGCACGAGGTGAAGAACCACTTTGCCGCTCCGCCCTTCCAATACATCGAGATGAAAACCGTGCCCAACGCACGTATCATCCTGCAATCACCCGATATCATTGGCGGGCCGCTCACACAGGGTCAGTTCTTTACGACGACGAAATTCGCCGAGGCCAATCCGAAGGTCATCGAGGCGGTTCGCGCCGCGTCGAAGGAGGCGCAGGATTTCATCCGCAGCGACACCAAGGCGGCCGTTAACATCTACAAGGAAATCACCGGCGACAAGACCAGCCCCGAAGATCTTCTCGAGTGGCTGAAGCAGCCCGGCATGATGGAATGGAACCTTGAGCCTCAGGGCACAATGAAGTTTGCCGAACACCTCTACAAGATCGGCACCCTGAAGACGATGCCGAAATCCTGGACGGACTTCTACCTTCCGATCGCGCACGACCTCAAAGGCAGCTGAGACAATGGATGTGCCCTGCGAAAGGGCAGGGCGCATCATCCGCCTTTCATTTCAGGTATTCATTCATGTCCGCTCTTCTTGATGTCAGTGGCGTGACGCTGCGCTACAAAACGCCTAGTGTTCTCGTGACGGCGACCGACAGGGTCAGCTTTCAAGTCAATCAATCGGACCGCTTCGTTCTGCTTGGTCCGTCCGGATGCGGCAAGTCCACGCTGCTCAAAGCTGTCGGGGGGTATCTGAGTCCAAGCGAAGGCAGGATCCGTATCAAGGGCCGCGACGTCACCGAGCCCGGTGCGGATCGGATGATGGTCTTTCAGGAATTCGATCAACTATTGCCCTGGAAGACGGTTCTGGAAAACGTGATGTTTCCCCTGCTCGTAGCCCGCAAGCTGCCGCGCAAGGCGGCCGAGGACCGGGCGAGCGCCTATATCGAGAAGGTCAACCTCACTCGCGCCATCCATTCCTATCCACATACCCTGTCCGGGGGCATGAAGCAGCGTGTCGCAATTGCCCGCGGCATGGCGATGGAGCCGGACATCCTGCTCATGGACGAACCTTTCGCAGCGCTCGATGCGCTCACCCGGAGAACCTGCCAGGACGAACTTCTACAACTGTGGGAAGACACGAAATTCACCGTGATGTTCGTAACCCACTCCATCGCCGAGGCCATCAAGATCGGCAATCGCATTCTGCTCCTGTCTCCCCATCCAGGGCGCGTGAAAGCCGAGGTGAACGACGTGGATCGCGTCTCGCCCACGGATGGCAGCGCGGGGCAGCTTGAGAAGCATATCCACGAGCTTCTATTCGCCGACGAAGCCGCACATTAGGGATGACGCTCATGAGCAATGCACAGATTGTGATGCGCGCCGACACGGGAGCGGCGCAGACGCATACAGGTGAGATCGAGCGCAAGCTCAGCACCCTGGAGCTGGCCTGGGGCAACGGCTTCGTCCGCAAGACGGCGATCATCATCTTTCTCGGAATCGTTTGGGAGATTTACGGCCGTTACCTCGATAATCCGCTACTCTTCCCCACGCTCAGCGACACCCTTTCCACGATGGTTGATCGGGTGAAGGACGGAACGCTCCCGCTCCGGGCTTGGACATCGCTCAAGGTTCTCCTGATGGGCTATGCGTCAGGTGTCACGATCGCGGCGGTCCTCACGATCCTCGCCATCAACACCCGCATCGGCACCGACTTTCTCGAGACGATGACGGCCATGTTCAATCCCCTGCCGGCCATCGCATTGCTGCCTCTGGCGCTGATCTGGTTCGGGCTTGGCAATGGCAGCCTCGTTTTCATCCTCATCCATTCGGTTCTCTGGGCAGTGGCTCTCAACACCCATTCGGGATTCCTCGGCGTGTCGCAGACCCTGCGGATGGTTGGACGCAACTATGGCCTGAAAGGCCTTTCCTACGTCTTCAAGATCCTGGCGCCCGCCGCCTTCCCGTCGATCCTGACAGGCTTGAAGATCGGATGGGCTTTCGCGTGGCGTACGTTGATCGCAGCGGAACTCGTCTTCGGCGTGTCCTCGGGGCAGGGCGGTCTGGGCTGGTTCATCTTCGAGAATCGCAATCTGCTCGACATCCCCTCCGTCTTTGCAGGCCTTCTCACCGTCATCATCATCGGTCTCGTCGTCGAGAACCTGATCTTCAGGACCATCGAGCGCAAGACCATCCGGAAGTGGGGTCTCCAGAGCTGAGCCTTCGCCCGGCTCTTCCTAACTTTCCTTCATTCTGACGAGTGTCCGCACCATGACTGCTAAAAAGACGCCTGAGTCGCTCAGGAGTGCGCGGTGGTTCGCGCCCGACGACCTGCGGGGTTTCGGCCATCGCTCCCGTATGATGCAGATGGGTTATGCTCCCAAGGATTGGGTGGGCCGACCTGTCATTGCCATCCTCAACACCTGGTCCGACATCAACCCGTGCCACGCCCATTTCAAGCTACGCGTTGACGACGTGAAGCGAGGTGTCCTGCAAGCCGGAGGCTTTCCGGTCGAGCTGCCGGGAATTTCGTTGGCAGAACAATATGTCAAGCCGACGACCATGCTCTACCGCAACATGCTGGCCATGGATGTCGAGGAGTTGCTGCGCTCCCATCCTGTCGACGGCGTGGTCCTGATGGGTGGCTGCGACAAAACCACGCCGGCGCTGCTTCTAGGCGCTACGAGTGCCGGACTTCCGGCGATCTACTTGCCCGCGGGGCCGATGCTACGCGGCAACTGGAAGGGCAAGATCCTGGGCTCCGGATCGGATGCCTGGAAATACTGGGACGAGCGTCGCGCCGGCACGATCACGGATGCGGACTGGCTCAACATGGAGGCAGGGATCGCCCGCAGCCATGGCTCCTGTATGACCATGGGAACGGCCTCGACGATGACGGCGATCGCAGAGGCCATCGGTATGACCTTGCCGGGTGCGTCCTCGATTCCGGCCCCTGACGCCAATCATGTCCGCATGAGTGCCGAATGCGGGCGGCGCATTGTGGAGATGGTGTGGGAGGATCTGACGCTGAGCCGCATCCAGACCCGTGAAGCCTTCCTGAATGGCATTGCCGTTGCCATGGCGATGGGCTGCTCGACCAACGCTATCATTCACCTGATCGCTCAGGCGAGAAGGGCAGGGCAGGAGATCGGCCTTGACGATTTCGAGGTGGCGAGCCGTAAGGTACCGGTCATTGCCAATGTGCGGCCGAGCGGCGATAAATACCTGATGGAGGACTTCTATTATGCTGGTGGTCTGCCGGCGCTGATGACCCGCATCAAGGATCACCTTCATCTTGATGCCATGACCGTCAGTGGCCAGACCCTGGGCGAGAATATCGCTGAGGCGGAGGTCTATAATGACGACGTCATTCGTAGCGTCGACAATCCGATCTATGCCGAGGGCGCGCTCGCGGTCCTCAAAGGCAATCTCGCTCCCGATGGTTGTGTCATCAAGCCGAGTGCCTGTGATCCGCGTTATCTGAAGCATACCGGACCGGCTCTCGTCTTCGATGATTACCCATCCATGAAAGCTGCCATCGACGACGAAAATCTGGATGTGACCGCCGACCATATCCTCATCCTGCGCAATGCTGGTCCTCAGGGCGGTCCTGGCATGCCGGAATGGGGTATGCTGCCGATCCCGAAGAAGCTGGTGAAG
Organism: Microvirga sp. GN3; assembly: GCF_055792825.1. Lineage (NCBI taxonomy): Bacteria > Pseudomonadati > Pseudomonadota > Alphaproteobacteria > Hyphomicrobiales > Methylobacteriaceae > Microvirga > Microvirga sp. GN3. The sequence goes on along the minus strand of NZ_JBVVAK010000002.1, from coordinate 9,931 downwards.
CAGGGCGTGCGCGACATGCTGCGTCTGTCGGATGCCCGTATGAGTGGCACGAGCTATGGCGCCTGCATCCTGCATGTCTCGCCGGAGGCCTATATCGGAGGGCCGCTGGCCTTGGTGAAGAATGGCGACATGATCTCGGTGGATGTGGCAGCGCGCAAAATCAGCCTCGACGTCTCCGATGAGGAGCTCGAACGGCGCCGTGCCGCCTGGACTCCGCCCGAGCCTCGCTTTGAGCGCGGTTATGGCTGGATGTTTACCCGGCACATCAAGCAGGCTCACGAGGGCTGCGACTTCGACTTCCTGGAAACGAGCTTCGGTGCGCCGACTGGCGAACCTGCGATTTATTGAGATTGGGAGAGGATCATGACCATGCTGAAACCGGAAACCCGCGAGAAGCTCAAGACCGTCAGCACGGCGACTTTGTGCACGGCGCTCTACAAGCGCGGTTTGCGCAACCAGTTCATCCAGGATGTGCGCCCGCTCAATCCCAATCTCGGCAACATGGTGGGCGAAGCTTTCACCCTTCGCTATATTCCGGCGCGCGAGGATCTGAACCCGATCAGCGTGTTCCAGGATCGCGCCCATCCCCAGCGCAAGGCCGTCGAGGAGTGCCCACCCGGCGCTGTCATGGTGATCGACAGCCGCAAGGATGCCCGCGCAGCTTCGGCCGGTGGCATCCTGGTCTCCCGCCTGATGAAGCGCGGCGTCGCCGGCGTCGTGACCGACGGCGGATTCCGGGATTCTCCTGAGATCGCACAGCTTGGCATCCCCGCCTATCACAACCGCCCATCGGCACCGACAAACCTCACCCATCATCAGGCGCTCGACATCAACGTTCCCATTGGCTGCGGCGACGTGCCGGTATGGCCGGGCGATGTCGTTGTCGGCGATGGCGAGGGCGTGGTGGTCATCCCGGCTCATCTGGCGGATGAGATCGCCAGCGAGGCCGTCGAGATGACCGCGTTCGAGGATTTCGTGCAGGAGGAGGTTCTGAAGGGCCGCTCCATCCTGGGCCTCTATCCACCGACCGACCCGCAGACTCCTGCCGACTTCGCCGCCTGGCGCAAGGCCAAGGGGCGCTGAGGCCAGTGGAGACTGGCATGCGATCTGCCGTGTCGGTCTCCTTTGACGATGGCCTTCCCCACGGGATACAAAATCAGATTCATGCGATGTCAGGTTGCCAGGAGGCGTGATGAAGCCGAACAAGATCAAAGCGCTCTGGGCGGACGGCAAGCCTATCCTGAACGGATGGCTGTCGATCGCGAGCGCCTTCACGGCCGAGATCCTGGCAGAGCAGGGCTATGATTCGATCACCATCGATCTGCAGCACGGCGTCGTTGATTATCAGGCGGCCGTAGGCATGCTGCAGGCCATGCGTGCCAGCGAGGTCACGCCACTCGTACGCGTTCCGTGGCTCGATCCTGCCGCCATCATGAAGGCGCTCGATGCGGGTGCCTACGGCGTGATCTGCCCCATGATCAACAATCGTGCGGAGGCGGCGGAACTCGTTTCTTACGTCCGCTATCCGCCGGGCGGCACCCGCAGCCTCGGTCCAACGCGCGCCAACTTCTCGGCAGGGTCGAACTATGCGATGGAAGCCGACGACAACATCCTGTGCTTTGCGATGATCGAGACGGCGGAAGCCTTCCGGAATCTGGAGGAGATCATCTCGACGCCTGGATTGGACGGTGTCTATATCGGTCCTGCCGATTTGACGCTCGGATTGACCGGAAAGCGCTATCCCGTCGGCTTTGATCGGGAGGAGCCAGAGATGCTCGAAGCTATTCAGACGATCCTGGCAAAAGCGCATCAAGCCGGAATCCGCGCCGCGCTCCATTGCGGCTCACCGAGTTATGCAGCCAAGGCGACAGGCTGGGGCTTCGACCTCGTCACCCTGCCCAACGATGTTCGCCTTCTCGCCGGTGCGGCGAGCGCCAGTGTTGCGGAGACTCGCAAGCTCATGGGCACTTGAGGTCGGCGCGCCTCGCTTTTCAAGCGCTATATCTCTGGCGGCGCAGCCATGGAGGTGAGAAGCGTCTGCGACGCAAGCCGGATCGGCGCATTCACTGCGCCATAGCCCTGGTAGCTGCGCCGCTCCACGATCTCGAAGAAGAACCCGCCTTCCATGGTTTTGGTGTAGATCTGGAAGTACTCGGCGGTGCCTTCCCGATCATAGAGAATGTTGTTCGCGCGCAGTCGTTCCACATCTTCCGCGGAGAGGTCGGTTCTCACCTCAAGATCGTCATAATAGTTTTCCGGGATTGGCAGGAGGTCGACGCCGGTTGCCCTGAGGCGTTCGACCGTCGCGAAGATGTCGCCAGTCGTGAGAGCAATATGCTGGACGCCCGATCCGAAGAGATCGTTCAGGAAGCGGGACGACAAGGTACGCTGGCTCTGGGATGCATTGAGGATCAGCCGCAATGAGCCGTCATGGGTCTCGATGGCTTGGCTTTGAACCACACCGCCCGGGTCGATCACCGTCTGAGCCGGCGTCTTCCGCACGTCGAGGAGAGACGTGTAGAACAAAAGCCATGTCAGCATTTCCTCGTAATGCATCGACTGGGAAACGTGGTCGACCGATCCCAAACCGGCTCCGGTGAAGTCGTCAGCCTCCGTGGTCTGAAAGTCCACATCCCAGAGTCGGTCCAGGCCAGTCTTATGGTCGACGAAATAGAGGAGGCTCCCGCCTAGGCCGCGAACGGCCGGGATGTTCATCTCTCCGGGGCCGACAGGTTGCTGAAAGGGCTGGTCCAGCAGCATAACTGCCCGATCAACCGTTCCCGGCGCATCATCGACGCGCAGAGCCAGAGCGCAGACGGCGGTTCCATGAGTGATGTTGAAGGAATGAGCGAAGCCTTCCTTGTCAGCATTGACGACGATGTTGATGTCGCCCTGCCGCCAGCGGGTCACGGCCTTGGAGCGGTGAATGCCGGCCTTCTGGAATCCGAGCCCGCTCAAGGTCCGCTGGAGGTCGACGGCGCTTCGCTCATCGACAGCGAATTCCACGAACTCGACACCGGAACACATGGCCTTGGGCGGCAGGGCCGCAAGGTCGGGTGATGATATTTCTGTCCGCCGACGCAGGTCGTCGAGCATGGCAATCAGAGACCGGTGCCCGTCGACGGCGACGCTGCGCGCCGAGCCCGCCCGGAAACGGTCGTTGAAGATTTCCAGGGACAGGAGCCCGTCGAATCCGGTCGCGTTCAGCGCGAGCATAAAATCCTCGATGGGCAGGTCGCCCTGTCCGGAGAAGCACCGATAATGCCGACTCCACGACAGGTAATCCATGTCGAGCTTGGGCGCATCCGCCATCTGCACGAGGAAGATTTTGTCTGACGGAATGGAGCGGATTGCCGACAGATCCGTTCCGCGCGCAAGCACATGGAAGGAATCGAGCACGAGCCCAACCGCTGGATGGTTTGCTCTCCGCACGACTTCCCAGGCATCCCGGTAATCGTGGATGTGTCGTCCCCAGGCGAGTGCTTCGAAGGCCACGCGCATGCCTCGCTTTGCGGCGCGCTCGCCGAGTTCATGAAAATCGACCGCAGCTCGCTCGATCCCACCAAGCGAATCCGGAGAGACGTTGCTGCATACCATCAGGAGATCGCAGCCGAGTTCTTCCATGACATCAAATTTGCGCTCGGCGCGGGCGAACACTTTGGAACGCTGCGGCTCCGGCATGCCTTCGAAATCGCGGAACGGCTGGAATGTGATCGTCTCGAGCCCGAGCCCCTCGATCATCCGCCGTGCTTCGGCCGGTGTGCCATTGAACGAGAGAAGATCGTTCTCGAAAATTTCGACGCCTTTGAACTGGGCTGCCGCAATGGCCTCGATCTTCTCGGTCAGCGTGCCGCTCAGGCAAACGGTGGCAATGGCTTTGCGCATGCTCCTCGTCCATTTCTTCTCTCGATCTTGGGAGCGTGCGCATGGCCGCTCCTTCTGTCGTTAGCTGATGGTGCCGGTCGCCAGCGCGTGCTCGACACCCCCGGCAACATGGCGCGTCAGCACCTCGCAGGCTCGCTTTGCGTCGCGCTCCAGAGCGCATTCCAGAAGAAGAGCGTGCTCCCGTGCTGCGATCTCGCCGCGGTAGCTCAAGGCAATCATCTGATAGCGGAGATATTTGTCGAAGACGGCAGCATGGTTGTCGATCAGCATCTTCGAGCCACAGGCCGAGATGAGCGCCTGATGAAATTGCCAGTCGTATCGCTTCCATTCCTCGGTATGAGCCCTGTCCCCATCGGCCATTCGCTCTTCCATGCGCGCGAGTCTGTGATGGGCAGCGACGACCCGGCCTTCCCATTCCATGTCTCCTGCCCGGAACGATTGCTCCAACGCCCGACATTCAAGGAGTTGGCGCAAAGCGGCAATCTCTCTCAGATTCGCGATTGATACGGGAGCGACCTCGAAGCCCTTCTGACCCTCGGCGACCACCAGCCGCTCGGAATGGAGGCGATTCAAGGTTTCCCGCAGGGTGCTGACGCTGGCGCCATAATCGGCCTTCAGCCGGTCGAGCTTCAATTTCTTGCCGGGGAGCAGGCGACCGAACACGATGTCGGATCGAATCCTCTGATAGGCGCTTTCCCCGACTGTGGATGGCTGCGGGACCATCTGCACATCGTCGATCATTTCAACGCTCCGCTCTCCAGAGTATAGGCCACGCATCCGTTCACATGCTGAGTCAGCACCGCGCATGCTTTGTCGGCATTGCGCGTGAGGGCACAGTTCAACAACTCCCGATGTTCGTTCGCTGCGATCCCGCCCCGGAACACGACTGCCACCATCTGATACCGCAGATACTGGTCGAAGACGCCACCATAGAGATCGAGTAGCGTCTGGGAGCCGCAAGCCTCGATGAGGGTCTGGTGAAACTCCCGGTCGTAGCGTTTCCAGGTCTCGGTTCCCTCTTGGTCCCCGGCCAACATCCGCCGTTCCATGAAGGCGAGCTTGTGATGGGCGGCGACGACGCGGCTTTCCCATTCCAGGTCACCGGCCGCAAAGGACAATGGCAGCGCATAGGTTTCGAGGAGCAGCCGCATCGCCGCGACATCCTCGAAGCCAGCAGGAGAAACCGGGGCAACCCCGAAACCGCGCTGCCCTTCCGCGATGACCAATCCTTCCGACGAGAGGCGGCTCAGGATCTCCCGTAAGGTGCTGACACCCGCCCCATACTGGCTCGCCAGCCGATCCAGCCGCAGCCTTGCCCCAGGGGAGAGGCGGCCGAAGACGATATCGGCCCGGATCCGGTCATAAGCCCGATCGGCAATGGACGTCGCCAGCAGCTCGACGCTCATCCGGCCCTCACTAACCTACGTCTGACTACGAATAAACTCCTGACCATCCTGTCCCCAACGGCACGGCATTTGGAATGCCGGCTGAAATCCAAAATATCAGATATTTTTAAAAATCACTATTGATTCTGAAATTCTCAGAGCGGATAGTGTCGACCAAGATGCAGAGTAATGCGCGGCAATATGAAGGAGAGGGAAACCATGGCATTCGGGATCAATCGTCGCTTTCTAGTGGCTGCGGGTGCAGCCCTTCTGGCGTGGGGCGTGAGCGGAGCGGCCAGCGCTCAGGCGCCTACAAACTTGAGATTCTCGGCGGTCTTCTCGGAGCAGGACATCCGGGCCAATATGATGAAGCGCCTCGGCGAGGACCTGAAGGCTCAGGGCTTCAACCTCCAGCCCTATTACGGCGGCACCCTGTTCAAGCAGGGGACTGAGCTTGTCGCCATGCAGCGCGGCAACCTCGAGATGGGCAATATCGCGCCGCAGGACATCTCGAACCAGATCCCGGAATGGTCGATTGTCACGTCAGCCTATCTCTTCCGCGACGCCGACCATCTGAAGAAGGTCTTTGCCGGCGATGTCGGCCAGCAGCTGAAGAAAATGGCCTCGGAAAAGCTCGGCATTCATATTCTCGGGCCGACCTATTTCGGTGCCCGGCATGTGGGCCTGAAGCCCAACAAGAAGATCAACAAGCCCGAGGATCTTGCTGGCATCAAGCTGCGCATGCCCGGCGGCGATGCCTGGCAGTTCCTCGGCCAGTCACTGGGCGCGAACCCCACGCCGATGGCCTATGCGGAGGTGTATACCGGCCTCCAGACAGGCGCCATCGATGGGCAGGATAACCCGCTGCCGAATGTTCAGAACATGAAATTCTACGAGGTCATGTCGCAGATCGCGCTCACGTCGCACCTCGTTGGCTTCGACGTTCTGGCCGTGTCCAACAAGGTCTGGGACACCCTGTCGCCGGAGAAGAAAGCTGCGTTCCAGGCCGCTGCCGACAAGGCGATCGAGTGGAGCACGCAGGAACACCTGAAGCAGGAGTCGCAGCTCGCGACCTTCTTCAAGGAAAAGGGGCTCGATATCTATACGCCCGATCTGAAGGCGTTCCGCGAATTCGCTCAGAAGAAGTATCTGGCTTCTGATCTGGCGAAGAGCTGGCCTGCGGGGATGATCGACAAGATCAACGCGATGTGAGGCGAACCTGCGGCCGCTGGAGCGTCACGCTCCGGCAGCTGCCTTTATTTCGCTCAGTGCCTTCTCAGGAAGGAACGGCCCTCATGACCTCATCGTTACAGGCGATCGGCTCCTGGCTGGCACGCCGCGCCGAGAACATTGCCGCTGCCATGCTGGCTGCGATGTTTGCAGCTTTCCTCCTGCAGATCGCCTTCCGGTATGTCTTAGGGCTTCCCATCGGATGGACGCACGAGATCAGCGTCGTGCTTTGGCTCTGGCTCGTCCAGTGGGGTGCTGCCTTCGTCGTCAGCGAGCGTGAGGAGATCCGCTTCGACATCATCTACGGTGCCGTCGGCCCTGGATCTCGCCGTGTGATGGCGCTCGTCAGCGCGTTTGCGTTGATCGCGCTTTACACCATCTCGCTCCCGGCTGTCGTCGACTACGTCACCTTCATGAAGGTGGAGCGGACAAGTTATCTCAAGATCAGGTTCGACTGGCTGTTCTCGATCTATATCGTCTTCGCGGTCGCCACCATCATTCGCTATATCTGGATTGCCTGGCAGGCTCTGCGGGGCGTGGCGCCCGATGAATTCGATCCCACGAAAGCGAGCTCCGGCGTATGAACCTGACCAGTCCCTTCTCCATCTCGCTCGTTGCGATCACGGTCCTCGCCTTTCTTGGCCTGCCGATCGGCCATTCGATGATCGCAGGCTCGATCCTGTATCTGTTCTTGGCGGGGCTGGACATGGGAACGGCCGCCGAGCAGCTGCTCAATGGCATGTATTCCAACTACGTCATTCTCTCGGTGCCTTTGTTCATCCTGGCTGCGGAGTTCATGAACATCGGCAGCATGACCGACCGACTCATGAATTTCTGCAATGCACTGGTGGGCCGCTTCCGCGGCGGCCTTGCGCAAGTCAATATTCTGCAGAGCATCATCTTCGCCGGCATGTCCGGCTCGGCCATCGCTGATGCTGCCGGCACGGGGCGTATGATGCAGGCCATGATGACCCGCGACGGACGCTACACGGGAAGCTATGCGGCAGCTCTCACGGCGGTTTCCTCCGTGATCGGCCCGATTATCCCGCCATCGATCCCGATGGTGCTCTATGCCCTCGTGTCCGACGCCTCCATCGGCTTTCTCTTTCTCGGGGGCGTCATTCCGGGCCTGCTGATGGCCTTGAGTCAGATGATCATCGTGGCCATCACGGCCCGTCGCAAGAACTTCCCCGTCGAAAAGCCTGTTCCTCTGCGCAAGCTGCCGCGCATCACCTGGGAGGCCTTTCCATCTCTGATGATGCCGGTCGTCCTGCTCGGCGGCATCTATAGCGGCATAATGACTCCGACCGAGGCAGCCGCCGTCGCAGCGGGCTACGCGCTTCTCATCTCCGCCGGTCTCTATCGCAGCGTGAGCTGGCGCGACTTCTACAATGCTCTCGCCGTCAGCGCGAGGACGACCGCCTCCATCGGCATGCTGATCGCAGGCGCTCTCGTGTTCAATTATGTCATCACCGTCGAGAATATTCCGGAGGGCGTGACGGTCCTGCTTGAGGGATGGGACCTCACGCCGATCGGCTTCCTGATCTTCGTCAATGTCCTGCTGCTGCTTCTCGGCTGCGTGCTGGAAGGAACGGCGATCCTGCTGATCGTCGTTCCGGTCTTCATTCCTACAGCGCAGGCACTCGGCATCGACCTCGTGCATTTCGGCGTCGTGGTGGTCGTCAACATCATGATCGGCCTGATCACGCCTCCCTACGGGCTGCTCCTGTTCATCATGGCGAACATCTCAGGGGAGCCTCTGCGCGACATCGTGCGAGATTCTCTGCCTTTCCTCTTCGCCATGATCGTTTCTCTCGCGATCATGACCTTCGTGCCCGAGACCGTGCTCTGGTTGCCTCGTCTGTTCGGGTACCAGGGATGAAACAATTCCATTCGAGAGAAGACTGCCAATGAGCAAACCGATCTACATTCTCAATGGGCCCAATCTCAACCATCTGGGAACCCGCGAGCCGGAGATCTATGGCCGCACGACACTGGCCGAGGTCGAAGCTCTTTGTCGGGAGGTTGCGTCCGATCATCCGATCGTATTCCGGCAATCAAACCGGGAATACGAGATCATCGATTGGGTGCATGAGGCGATTGATGAGGGTAGCGGCATTATCATCAATCCGGCCGCCTTCACGTTCACGTCCATGGCGATCATGGATGCCTTGAAGATGTTTCCAGGTCCCCTCATCGAGCTGCACATCTCGAACATTCATCGACGCGAGCCGATCTATCATAAGTCGTACGTTTCGCCCGTGGCGACAGCCGTGATTGCGGGTCTCGGCACGAATGGCTACCCGGTTGCGGTTCGCGCCATCCTCGACATGATCCGCCAATCGGCAAGGGCGTGAGTCATGGCGAGTGGCCAGCTGTCTAAACCGGGAACTTGGACAGAAGCAGCCGTAGGGATAGGGCCTTATCCGTCCGTTCTCGTTGGATTGGTAGGGGCAGGCATCCAGGCCTCCCGGACGCCTGCCTTGCACGAGCGGGAAGGGGCCGAGCAGGGCTTGCGTTATGTCTACAAGCTGATCGACCTCGAGGTGCTTGGGCTCGATGTGAACGACCTTCCGGAGCTTTTGACCGCCGCCCAGCGCCTCGGCTTTGCCGGTCTCAACATCACGCATCCCTGCAAGCAGGCCGTGATCCCGCTCCTGGATGAGTTAGCACCCGATGCCGCGGCCCTCGGTGCGGTGAATACCGTGGTTCTAAAGGATGGCCGACGTGTAGGGCATAACACCGATTGGTGGGGGTTTGCCGAGAGCTTCCGGCGGGAATTATCGGATGTGCGCCGCGATTGTGTGGTGCAGTTCGGTGCAGGCGGAGCTGGCACCGCTGTCGCCCATGCTCTTCTAACTTTGGGGGCGAGCAGAATCATCGTTATCGATACCGATGAATCTCGTGCCCAGAGACTCGCCACTTCCTTGTGTGAGCGGTTCGGTCAAGACCGTGCGTGCTTCAGTTCCTCGCCGGCGGACGCATTGGCTAAAGCCGATGGCATGATCAATACCACTCCGCTCGGTATGGCCAAATATCCTGGCATGGTCGTTTCCATCGATCTGCTGCGGCCCGATCTATGGGTGGCCGACATCGTCTATTTTCCGCTGGAGACGGAACTGTTGCGTCAGGCACGGGCGCACGGCTGCCGAACCATGTCTGGCGGCGGCATGGCTGTCTTCCAAGCCGTTGGTGCCTTTCATCTCTTCGCAGGACTGGAACCGAACGCGGACCGCATGCTGCAACATTTCAACGGGATGTGAGCCTGCTATCCTTCCGGCCTTCTCATCCTCAACGAGGCCGATTGACTAAAGCGCTTTTGATCTGGGCTTGAATCCCTTCGGGTGGTCTGTGCGTTGATTGGGATATGGCCCGGGAGGCGAGCCATGCCCCAGCCCTATTCTCCCGATTTGCGCGAACGTGTTCTTGAC